>NZ_JBHXEG010000001.1:211657-443305 GCF_042724935.1 Kitasatospora sp. NPDC127060 | reverse complement strand
CACACCCTAACGCGCCGGCAGCTTCTGTTGTTTAAAAGCCACAGGTCGGCACCGGGTCCGAGTGCCCCGGAGGCGAGCGGGCGAATAACAGCGAAGGGCGGGCTCCCTCCGATCGGAGGGAGCCCGCCCTTTCGTCTGGCAGCGGCCGCGCGGCTACTCGTACTCGGGGAACCCCGGGATGACGCCCTCGCCCTCGGACAGGAGCAGGGCCCGGACCTCGTCGAGGGTCGCCTCGGCGCTCGGCAGGATCAGCTCGGACGGCTCCAGCGAGTCGTCCGGCAGCCGGCTGCCGTACTGCTTCACGGCGTCCAGCAGCTTGCCGTAGGCCTGGCGGAAGGTGTCCTCGTCGCCCGACTCCACCGCGGTGAGCAGCTCGTCGTCGAGCTGGTTGAGCAGGTGCAGGTGGTCCTCGCCCACCTCGAACTGCCCCTCACCCATGACCCTCATGATCATGCTGCGCTTCTCCTGGTTCGTGGGTGTGTTCAGCTCACTTGTTGTAGTTGATGCGCGGGGTGTCCTGCGGGTGCGACTCCTGCGGCTGCTGGGCCGGCTTGCCCTGCTCGATCGCGGCCGGACCGGCGGCGGGGCCACCGGACAGCTCGGCCTTCATCCGGGCCAGCTCAAGCTCGACGTCGGAACCGCCGGCCACTCGCTCCAGCTCGGCCTCGATGTCGTCCTTGCGGCCGAGACCGCTGGCGTCGTCGAGCGCGCCGGAGGCCAGCAGCTCGTCGATCGCACCGGCCCTGGCCTGCATCTGCGCCGTCTTGTCCTCGGCACGCTGGATCGCCAGGCCGACGTCGCCCATCTCCTCCGAGATGCCGGAGAAGGACTCGGCGATGCGGGTCTGCGCCTGCGCCGCGGTGTAGGTGGCCTTGATGGTCTCCTTCTTGGTGCGGAAGGCGTCCACCTTGGCCTGGAGCCGCTGGGAGGCGAGCGTGAGCTTCTCCTCCTCGGCCTGCAGGGCCTGGTACTGCGTCTCCAGGTCGGTGATCTGGGACTGCATGTTGGCCTTGCGGGTCAGCGCCTCGCGGGCGAGGTCCTCCCGGCCGAGGGACAGCGCCTTGCGGCCCTGGTCCTCGTACTTGGCGGACTGCTGCTGGAGCTGGGTCAGCTGGAGTTCCAGGCGCTTGCGCGAGGTCGCGACGTCCGCGACGCCACGCCGTACCTTCTGCAGCAGTTCGAGCTGCTTCTGGTAGGAGTAGTCGAGCGTCTCACGGGGATCCTCCGCCCGGTCCAAGGCCTTGTTCGCCTTGGAGCGGAAGATCAGCCCCATACGCTTCATGATTCCGTCGCTCATGGGCCTCGGGTGCCCCCTTCTCCGGCCTGCGGTTTTAAATCTCGTTACCAGACACGACGAGTGTATGTGCAGCGAGCCCGTCGCCGCAGTGCACCTGCCTGCAACAAGACTGCTACAGCGACCGGTGCCAGATCCTCATCCCCCGGGTGGATCCGCCTCTCATCCTCCCCATACTCCATCCGATTGATCCCCTACGGGAAGAGCCCGGGAGATCCGGGTCGGATCGCGGCCGGGCGGATCGATATGCGTTTGGGTCCGAGGGGACCCGTGGTCGCGGCGCCGCACCCCGTACGCTGGTGGTGTGTTCCGACGCCGTTCAGATGATGCCGCCGCCTCCGCCACCGTGCTGGAGAAGCAGGACGAGACGCCCCAGGCCCGCCACCCGCAGGCCAAGAAGGGCCGCCCCACCCCCAAGCGCAACGAGGCCGAGGCCAACCGGCGCACCCGGGTCACGGTGCCCAAGGACCGCAAGGAGGCCTCCCGCCAGGCGCGCGACCGGATGCGCACCGAGCGCGAGAAGCAGCGCCAGGCGCTGATCGACGGCGACGAGCGCCACCTGCCCGCCCGCGACAAGGGCCCGGTGCGCAAGTTCGCCCGCGACTACGTGGACTCCCGCTGGTCGCTGGCCGAGTTCTTCCTGCCGGCCGCCGTGGTCATCCTGGTGCTGAGCATCGTCAAGGTGCCCGCCCTGCAGCTGCTGTCCACGCTGCTGTTCCTGCTGTTCTTCGTGCTCGTCGTCCTGGACTTCGTCCGCCTCGGCTTCGGCCTGCGCAAGCAGCTCACCGAGCGCTTCACCGGGCAGAACACCCGCGGCACCGTCGCCTACGGCATCATGCGCACCCTGCAGATGCGCCGGCTGCGCCTGCCCAAGCCGCAGGTGCGGCGCGGGGAGAAGCCCTGACCGCCGAACCGGTGGACTCCGGCTGGGCCCCGCCGTCCTGGGAGGGGCCCGGCCTCTACGCCCTGCCCGGACAGGGGGGCGCCCTGCCCGGACAGGGCGACGGCGGCCACGACCGGCTCGGCCTGGAGCGCCGGCTGCCCTCGCGCAGCGGCTCCTTCGCCGGCGGCACCGCCGCCTGGCTGGACCGGCTCGGCGGACTGCGCAACTTCGTCCGGCAGGAGCTCGTCTCCCGGCAGCTCGCCGAGCAGCTGACCGGCCGGAGTGCCCAGCGCGTCCTGGACATCGGCTGCGGCCAGGGCACCCAGGCCCTGCGGCTGGCCCGGGCCGGCCACTACGTCACCGGGATCGACTCCGACCCGGTCGCCCTCGGCGTCGCCCAGGGGGCGCTCGCGGAGGAACCGCCCGAGGTGCGCGGCCGACTGCAGTTGCTCAGCGGCGACGGCCACCAGTGCGGTCGCTGGTTCGGCCCGCGCAGCTTCGACGTGGTGCTCTGCCACGGCGTCCTGATGTACCTGCCCGACCCGGACCCGATGATCGCCTCGCTGGCCCGGCTGCTGGCGCCCGGCGGGCTGCTCTCACTGCTGGTCCGCAACCGCGATGCGCTCGCGCTGCGGCCCGCCGCCGCCGGGGACTGGCGGGCCGCCCTGCACGCCTTCGAGAGCGACCGGTACTACAACCGGCTCGGGCTGGCCGCCCGCGCCGACCGGCTCGCCGACCTGACCGTCACCCTCTCCGAGGTGTCCGTGCCGCTGCGGCACTGGTACGGCGTCCGGGTCTTCACCGACAACGCGCCCGACGACGCGGCCCCGCCGGTGGACGGGCGGCAGCTGGCCCAGTTGCTCGAAGCCGAGGACCGGGCCGCCCGCACCGACCCGTACCGGCAGGTCGCGGCGCTGCTGCACGTGATCGGGGCGAAGTAGGGGCTCAGCCCTGGTGCGGGCTCAGCCCTCGTGCAGGCTCATCCCGTAGACCTTGGCGCCGTCCTCCAGCAGGACCGCGGTGTCCACGCCCTCCTCGGCGAGCTGCTTCCAGCTCTCCCCGATCCAGGTCTCGGCGTCGCCCTGACCGGCGAACTCCTCCTGGCCGAGGCTCGACGTCACCGCGCTGCCGTCCGCCTTCTCGTACCGCCACGTCCAGACCATGCCCGGCTCCTCCCACTGACGCTGCCTGCTGTACTGCCTGCTGTGTGCTGCGCACCATAGCCTGCCCGGCCCGATCTTCCGTATGCCTGTCGGGCAGGATGGGCGGCATGGCGACCCACCCCCCGCTCCCCCGCACGCTGCTGCTCGGCGGCGCGCGCTCCGGCAAGTCCACCCGTGCCGAGCAGCTGCTCGCCGACCACCCGGACGTCCTGTACGTGGCCACCGGCGGCACCCGGGACGGCGACGCCGAGTGGGCCCAGCGGGTCGCCCTGCACCGGGACCGCCGGCCGGCGGGCTGGCGCACCGCCGAGACCTGCGAGCTGGAGGCGGTGCTGGCCGACTCCGAGGACCCGGCGCCGGTGCTGATCGACTGTCTGGCGCTCTGGCTGACCGCCGTGATGGACGAGAGCGACGCCTGGGACGACCTGGCCTGGGCGGACGGCGGCGAGGCCGCGGTGCAGCGCCGCTGCGAAGCCCTGGCCGCGGCCTGGGCCGGCACCCCGCGCACGGTCGTCGCGGTGAGCAACGAGGTCGGCATGGGCGTCGTCCCGGCCACCGCCTCCGGGCGGCGCTTCCGCGACACCCTCGGCCGGCTCAACATGGCCGTCGCCGACGCCTCGGAGCGGGTCCTGCTGGTGGTCGCGGGACAGGTTCTGACGGTCAAGCCGAGCCCGCACACCTGCGGCGTGTAGCCTTCCGGACGATGGACACGACCGTGGATCTCGATACGTTCTCCTCGCTCGTCGAGCGCCCCGACGACAGCGCCCGGCGGGCCGCCGAGGAACGCTGGCAGGAGGCCGGGCGGCCGCGTGGCGGCCTCGGCAAGCTGGAGGAGCTGGGCAGCTGGCTGTCGTCCGTACAGGGGCGCTCCCCGGTGCGGCCGGTCTCGGCGCCCAAGGTGCTGCTGTTCGCCGCCGACCACGGCGTGGCCGCGCTCGGCGTCTCCCGGCTGCCCGCCGACGGCGGCACCGCGGCCCGGGTGCGGGCCGTGCTCGACGGCAGCGCCCCGGTGGCCCGGCTGGCCGCCCGCTACGGCGCCGAACTGCGGGTCGTCGACGTCGCGGTGGACACCGACCCCGCGAACTTCCCGGACGAGGTGGTCGCCCACCGGATCCGGCGCGGCTCCGGCCGGATCGACGTCGAGGACGCCCTCACCCCGGAGGAGGCCGTCCGGGCCTTCCGGGCCGGCATGGCCGTGGCCGACGAGGAGGCCGACGCCGGCACCGACCTGGTGCTGCTCGGCGACCTCGGGGTCGGCTCCACCACGGTGGCCGCCGTCCTGGTCGGCGCGCTGTGCGGGACGGACGCGGCCGCGGTCTGCGGGCGCGGCTCGGGCATCGACGACCGCGTGTGGATGGTCAAGTGCGCCACCATCCGGGACGCGCTGCGGCGCGCCCGGCCGGTGCTCGGCGACCAGCTCGCGCTGCTCGCCGCCACCGGCGGGGCCGACTTCGCGGCGATCACCGGCTTCCTGCTGCAGGCCGCCGTCCGACGGCTGCCGGTGGTGCTGGACGGCGTGGTCTCCTCGGCCTGCGCGCTGGTCGCCCAGCGGATCGCCTTCCGGGCGCCGGAGTGGTGGCGGGCCGGGCAGTCCAGCGGCGAGCCGGCCCAGGCCAAGGCGTACGACCGGCTCACCCTGACCCCGCTGCAGGACCAGGGCGTCACCGTGGGCGAGGGCGTCGGCGCGGTGCTCGCGCTGCCGCTGCTCCAGGCGGCGGGCGACGCGCTCGCCGAGGAGGCGCCGAGGCCGTTCGTGCCGTCGGTGCCGAAGGAGCAGCCGAAGCTGCCGTCGGCGGCGGATCTGCTCAGGAAGCTGTAGCAGGGGCGGCTGTCCGGACGCTCCGTCAGCTGAGGCTCGGCGTTCGGGCTTCGGGCCGTGGCCTTCCGCCTCGCGCAGTTCCCCGCGCCCCTTTCGGGGCGCGGGGATTCTGTTTGTCGGGGGGCTTCGGTTGGCGTCCGGCTTCGGTCGCGTCGGGGCGCGGGGATTCTGTTCGTCGGGGGCGCAAGGGGTTCGGTCGGGGCAGGGCGAGTGCGGTGGAGGAGTGCGTGATGGCCGGCGGCGGTGGGCGAGCGACGTGGGGCGAGGGGCTGCGGTTCGCGTTCGGGACGCTGTCCGTGCTGCGGGTGCGGGTGGAGCGGTGGGACCGCGAAGCGGCGGGCCGGGCGATGACGGCCGCTCCGGTGGTCGGGGCGGTGCTGGGCGGGATCGCCGCCGTGGTGGGTGCGCTGGTGGCCGGGCGGGCGGGCGGGCTGCTGGGGGCGGTGGCGGCGGTGGGGGTACTCGCCGCACTGACCCGGGGACTGCACCTGGACGGCCTGGCGGACGTCGCCGACGGGCTGGGCAGCGGCAAGCCCGCCGAGGACGCGCTGCGGGTCATGAAGCAGTCCGACATCGGCCCGTTCGGCGTACTGACCCTGCTGCTGGCGCTGCTGGCCCAGGTCGCCGCGCTGGCCGGGCAGTTCGGGCAGTCGACGCCGCGCGGCGCGCTCGCCGTACTCGCCTCGGCGGTGGCCGCGCGGTGCGCGCTCGCCTGGGGCTGTCTGCGGTCGGTGCCGGCCGCCCGGCCGGGCGGGCTGGGGGCGATGGTGGCGGGCACCGTCACACCCGCCGGGGCCGTCGCCGGGACGCTCGCCGCCGTCCTGGCCCTGGCCGCTGCCGGATCGTTCGACGGGTGGTCAGCAGCCCGTCTCCCGCTGGCCGTTGTGCTCGGTGTGGCCGGTTCCCGGCTGCTGCTGGAGCGCTGTGTCCGCCGGTTCGGCGGCATCACCGGGGACGTGCTCGGCGCGATGGCCGAGACCGCCGCGACCGGGACGCTGTTCGCCCTGGCGTTGCTCGGCTGACACCGGGCGGCGCGTGATCCCACCATGCGGACTACCATGCGTGGAGCACCGCAGCCCTGCACCGTGGCAGGTCCTGCCCGCCCGGCGCGCACCGAGGAGCCGGGGCCTCTGGCGTGCGCGGCCGCTCCGACGGACGCGCGCACCAGGGGGCCCGGAATCCAGGGCCCGCCGGCGGACGGCCCTGCACGTCGGGCTGCGCCGGTTCGGCAGTCACGCCGCGACCGGCCGTGGACCGCGAAAGAACAGGACGCATTACGTGACTGCATTGTCTGTGAGCACCTCCTCCGCCGCCTCGCTGCGTGCGGACGCCCTGGTGGTCGGTCTCGCGAAGGGCCCCAAGGGGATCGTGCTGACCCCTGGTGCCGAGGCCGTGAACGAGGCGTTCGAGGGCAAGCTGGCCGAGATCCTCGGCACCCTGGGCGCGACCGGCGCCGAGGGCGAGGCCGTCAAGGTGGCCTCCCCCGCCGGCCTGAAGGCCGCGCTCGTGCTCGCGGTCGGCCTCGGCGAGGCGGCCGAGGGCGCTTACGGCCTGGAGGCGCTGCGCCGCGCCGCCGGTGTCGCCGCCCGCACCCTGGCCGGCACCAAGAAGGCCGCGCTGGCCCTGCCGGCCGAGTCCGCGGAGGAGGTCGAGGCGGTCGCGCTGGGCGGCCTGCTCGGCTCGTACGCCTTCGGCGCCTACAAGGGCAACGGCAACGGCAAGGAGCCGGTCGGCGAGCTGGTCGTGCTGACCGCCCGCAAGGGCAGCAAGGACGCCAAGGCCGCCGTGGAGCGGGCCACCGCGATCGGCGAGGAGATGAACCGCGCCCGCGACCTGGTCAACACCGCGCCGAACGACCTGAACCCGAAGAGCTTCGCCGCGATCGCCCAGGCGGCCGGCAAGGAGCACGGCCTCAAGGTCGAGGTGCTGGACGAGAAGGCGCTGACCAAGGGCGGCTACGGCGGCCTGCTGGGCGTCGGCAACGGCTCGACCAACCCGCCGCGGCTGGTGAAGGTGGCCTACACCCACCCGAAGGCGAAGGCCTCGCTGGCCTTCATCGGCAAGGGCATCACCTACGACTCGGGCGGCATCTCGCTGAAGCCGGCCGGCCACAACGAGACCATGAAGTGCGACATGGCCGGCGCCGCCGCCGTGTTCGCCGCCGTGGTGGCCGCCAAGCGCCTGGGCCTGGCCGTCAACGTGACCGCCTGGCTCGCGCTGGCCGAGAACATGCCCTCCGGCACCGCCACCCGCCCGGGCGACGTGCTCCGCATGTACGGCGGCAAGACCGTCGAGGTCCTGAACACCGACGCCGAGGGCCGGCTGGTGCTGGCCGACGCGATCGTCAAGGCCGGCGAGGACAACCCGGACGTCATCGTCGACGTGGCCACCCTGACCGGCGCCATGGTGCTGGCCCTGGGTACCCGCACCTTCGGTGTGATGGCCAACAACGACGAGCTGCGCTCCACCCTGCACGCCCTCGCGGGCGAGGTCGGCGAGCAGTCGTGGCCGATGCCGCTGCCGGCCGACCTGAAGAAGGGCATGACCGACTCGACCATCGCCGACCTGGCGAACATGGGCGAGCGGATGGGCGGCGGCCTGGTGGCCGGCCTGTTCCTGCAGGAGTTCGTGGCCGAGGGCATCGACTGGGCGCACCTGGACATCGCCGGTCCGGCGTTCCACGAGAGCGCACCGTTCGGCTACACCCCGAAGGGCGGCACCGCGAGCGCGGTGCGCACCCTGGTCCGCTTCGCGGAGCAGACCGCGGCCAACGGCAAGGCCTGATCCTCCAGGCCCCGGCCTCGACGGGGGCCCGGCGCGAGTGCGCCGGGCCCCCGTCGGCGTTTCCGTACGGGTTACCTGCGAGTAGACCGGGACGCCTCACCGCACCCTTGTTCGCCACGGGCGAAACTTTGTTCCGCACTGCGGAAGAGGTGGCTGCGAAGCGGGCGGAAGACGCCCGTCCGGCGGCTGTCAACAAGGCCTTGAGCTGCGATGATGCCCTTCCGTCGGGGGCATTCCCGCCCCGGTGACCACTCCGTGGGACTCCCCTGGGGTGGACCCGGACATCAGCCACCGCGAACAAGTGCGAAGATGTATTTCCGGCACGACTGGGCGCCCCACAAAGGCTTCCGACCCACCGGACCGCGACCGGCCCGGCGACCCACCCCATTGCATGGAGGACGTGACGTGGCGAACGACGCCAGCACCGTTTTCGACGTAGTCATTCTCGGAGGCGGAAGCGGCGGTTACGCCGCGGCGCTCCGCGCCGCTCAGCTGGGTCTGAGCGTTGCCCTGGTCGAGAAGGGTGAGCTGGGCGGCACCTGCCTGCACCGCGGCTGCATCCCGACCAAGGCTCTGCTGCACGCCGCCGAGATCGCGGACGAGACGAAGGAGGCCGCCGAGTTCGGCGTTCTGGCCACCTTCCAGGGCATCGACATCAACGGCGTCCACAAGTACAAGGACGACGTCATCGCCGGCCTGTACAAGGGCCTGCAGGGCCTGGTGGCGTCCCGCAAGGTCACCTTCATCCAGGGCGCGGGCAAGCTCTCCTCGCAGACCTCCGTGGACGTGAACGGCCAGCGCATCGAGGGCCGCCACATCGTCCTCGCCACCGGTTCGGTGCCGCGCTCGATCCCGGGCCTGGAGATCGACGGCAACCGCGTGATCTCCTCCGACCACGCCCTCAAGCTCGACCGGATCCCGAAGTCGGCCGTCATCCTCGGCGGCGGCGTCATCGGCGTCGAGTTCGCCTCGGTCTGGAAGTCCTTCGGCGTCGAGGTCACCATCGTCGAGGCGCTGCCGCACCTCGTCCCGCTGGAGGACGAGAACTCCTCCAAGCTGCTGGAGCGCGCCTTCCGCAAGCGCGGCATCAAGTTCGAGCTGAAGGCCCGCTTCTCGGGCGTCGAGTACACCGAGTCCGGTGTCCGCGTCTCCACCGAGAACGGCAAGCAGATCGACGCCGACCTGCTGCTCGTCGCCATCGGCCGCGGCCCGGTCTCGGCCGGCCTCGGCTACGAGGAGAACGGCGTCGCGATGGACCGCGGCTACGTCCTGGTCGACGAGTACATGCGCACCAACGTGCCCACCATCTCGGCCGTCGGCGACCTCGCCCCGACCCTGCAGCTCGCCCACGTCGGCTTCGCCGAGGGCATCCTGGTCGCCGAGCGCCTGGCCGGCCTCAAGCCGATGCCGATCGACTACGACGGCGTCCCGCGCGTGACCTACTCCAACCCGGAGGTCGCCTCCGTCGGCATCTCCGAGGCCAAGGCCGTCGAGCTGTACGGCAAGGAGAAGGTCGTCACCCTGAAGTACAACCTGGCCGGCAACGGCAAGAGCAAGATCCTGAAGACCGCCGGCGAGATCAAGCTCGTCCAGGTCAAGGACGGCGCCGTGGTCGGCGTCCACATGGTCGGCGCCCGCATGGGCGAGCAGGTCGGCGAAGCCCAGCTGATCTACAACTGGGAGGCCCTGCCGGCCGAGGTCGCGCAGCTCATCCACGCGCACCCGACCCAGTCCGAGGCCCTGGGCGAGGCGCACCTGGCGCTGGCCGGCAAGCCGCTGCACGCGCACGACTGATCGCGCCCACCACCCCCCCGTTTCCAGTACTTCCCGTACGCAAGACTTGATAGGAGTCGCTGAAACCATGGCGGTCTCAGTAACACTGCCCGCGCTGGGCGAGAGCGTTTCCGAGGGCACCGTCACCCGTTGGCTGAAGGCCGAGGGTGAGCGTGTCGAGGTCGACGAGCCGCTGCTCGAGGTGTCGACCGACAAGGTCGACACCGAGATCCCGGCCCCGGCTTCCGGCATCCTCTCCTCGATCAAGGTCGGCGAGGACGAGACCGTCGAGGTCGGCGCCGAGCTGGCGATCATCGACGACGGCACCGGCGCCCCGGCCGCCGCCCCGGCCCCCGTGGCCGAGGCCGCTCCGGTCGCCGCGCCGGCCCCGGTCGCCGCGCCGGCCCCGGTCGCCGAGGCCCCGGCTGCTCCGGCTGCCGCCCCGGCTGCTCCGGCCGCCGCCCAGGCCGCCGACGCCACCCCTGTGCTGCTGCCCGCCCTGGGCGAGTCGGTCACCGAGGGCACCGTCACCCGATGGCTGAAGGCCGAGGGTGAGACGGTCGAGGTCGACGAGCCGCTGCTCGAGGTCTCCACCGACAAGGTCGACACCGAGATCCCGTCGCCGGTCGCCGGCGTCGTCGTCAAGATCCTGGTCGGCGAGGACGAGACCGCCGAGGTCGGCGCCCAGCTCGCGCTGATCGGTGCCCCGGGTGCTGCCGCTGCCGCTCCGGCCCCGGCCGCCGCTCCGGCTCCCGTCGCCGCTCCGGCCCCGGCCGCTCCGGCCGCTCCGGCTCCGGCTCCGGCCGCCGCTGCTCCGGCTCCGGTTGCCACCCCGGCTCCGGTTGCCACCCCGGCGCCCGCTGCCGCTCCGGCTCCGGTTGCCACCCCGGCGCCGGTCGCCCCGGCCGCTGCGGTGGCCGACGCCGGTGACGCCTACGTCACCCCGCTGGTGCGCAAGCTCGCCGCCGAGCACGGCGTGGAGCTGGCCTCCGTCGCCGGCACCGGCGTCGGCGGCCGCATCCGCAAGCAGGACGTCATCGCCGCCGCGGAGGCCGCCAAGGCCGCTCCGGCCCCGGTCGCCGCCGCCCCGGCCGCTGCGCCGAAGGCCGCTGTCGCGCCGTCCGCCCTGCGTGGTCAGACGGTCAAGATGACCCGCATGCGCAAGGTCATCGGCGACAACATGATGAAGGCCCTGCACGAGCAGGCTCAGCTGACCAGCGTGGTCGAGGTGGACGTCACCAAGATCATGTCGCTGCGCGCCAAGGCCAAGGAGGGCTTCCTCGCCCGCGAGGGCGTCAAGCTCTCCCCGATGCCGTTCTTCGTGAAGGCCGCCGCCCAGGCCCTGAAGGTCCACGCGGTCGTCAACGCGCGGATCAACGACGCCGAGGGCACCATCACCTACTTCGACACCGAGAACATCGGCATCGCGGTGGACTCCGAGAAGGGTCTGATGACCCCGGTCATCAAGGGTGCGGGCGACCTCAACATCGCCGGCATCTCGAAGAAGACCGCCGAGCTGGCCGCCAAGGTCCGCGACAGCAAGATCACCCCGGACGAGCTGTCCGGCGCCACCTTCACCATCAGCAACACCGGCTCGCGCGGTGCGCTGTTCGACACCGTGATCGTGCCGCCGAACCAGGCCGCCATCCTGGGCATCGGCGCCACCGTCAAGCGCCCGGTCGTCATCGAGGCCGACGGCGGCACCGCCATCGGCATCCGTGACATGACCTACCTCTCGCTCTCCTACGACCACCGCCTGGTGGACGGCGCCGACGCCGCCCGCTACCTGGTCGCGGTCAAGGAGATCCTGGAGGCCGGCGAGTTCGAGGTCGAGCTCGGCCTGTAAGGCGCACGGCCGCACCGCGGTCGTACGGAGCCCCGTGTCGTTCCCGGACGGCGCGGGGCTCCGGCGTATTCCCGGGATGCGGAATCCGCCGGGTCATGGCATGCGTGAAGACGACGGAACAGGGATGCTTGAGCCGTGATGGACGAGACCGACTTCTGGCAGATCATCGACGACACCTGGGAGGCCGCCGACGGCGATCCCGACGAACAGGCCGAACGGCTGGTGGAGCGCCTCGTCCAGCTGACTCCCGACGACGTGATCGACTTCGCCCGGCTGTTCGAGGCCCGGTTCCAGCGCGCCTACCGCTACGACCTGTGGGGCGCCGCCCACCTGCTGCTGGACGGCGCCTCCGAGGAGACCTTCGACTACTTCCGCTGCTGGCTGATCGGCCAGGGCCGGGAGATCTTCGAGGGCGGGCTGGTCGAGCCGGACGACCTGGCGGACCTGCTGCCCGAGTTCGACGAGGAGGAGGACGGCGAGGCCGAGGACCTCGGCTACGCCGCCGACGAGGCGTACGAGCAGCTGACCGGCCTGCCGCTGCCCGACGTGGGCGGGCGGCAGGCGGGGCGGCCGGCCGGGGCGACGCTGGACTTCGACGACCCGGACGTCATGGCGAAACGCTTCCCCAAGCTCTGGGAGCGCTACGGGGACTAGCTAGGCTCCGGTGGATCCTGCCGCAGCTCCCGAGGGTCAGGTGCTGCCGCCGGGGGTGGCGGCGGTGCCGTCCTGCTTGATGCCCTTGAGGATCTGGTCCAGCACCCCGGCGTCCGGGGCGGCCGGGTCGTCGTCGACGCCGCCCTCGAAGACGACGTAGCCGCCGCCCTTGGCCGGGACGGCGGCCAGCAGGACGTAGCCCTGGGTGCCGTCCGAGGTGCGGACGTGCCAGCGGGTGGCGTAGCCGAGCACGCCGGCCACGGTGACGTAGCCGGAGCCGGAGTCGGTGTGCGAGGTGATCCCGGTGAAGATCGTCCCGGCGTAGGCCGGCATGGCGGCGTCGGAGGCCGCCTTGGGGGTGTCGCCCTGGACGGTGTCCTTCTCGATCGAGAACTGGCCGCGGATGCAGGAGTTGCCGTCGGCGCAGGTGTAGCGGCCGCTGCCGAGGTAGACCGTGGAGTGCGTGGAGTTGGCCGCCGCGTCCCAGCCGTCGTACACCGGGACGGTGATCGCGTGCTGCGGGTCCGGGACGGTGCTCTTGAGGGTCGGGACGGGCTTGGGCGTGGGCCGGGGCGGGGTCGGCGACGGGCTGCCGCTCCGGGTGACCGTCACCGTGGGGTCGGGGGTCGGGTCCGCCTTGGTGTCCCCGCCGCTGTTGGCCACGATCCCGGCGATGATCCCGCCGACGGCCAGTACGGCGACCGAGACGCCGACGATCACGCCGGTCCGGTTCTTCCCGGGGCCGGCCGGCTGCGGGTAGCCGTAGGCCGCGCCCGGGTAGGCCTCCTGGCCGGGGTAGGGCGCCTGGCCCGGGTAGGGCGCCTGGCCGGGGTAGCCGTAACCGGGGTTCTGGGACGCGTCCTGGACCGGGTAGCCGTAGCCGGGGGCGGCCGGGCCGCCCTGCGCCGGGTAGCCGTAACCGGGCTGCGGCGGGGTGGCGGGCTGCCAGTGCTGGGTCGGGGCGTCGGCGAGCTGTCCGGCGCCGCCCTGGAGCGGCCGGACCTCGCTGGTCCAGGCGTTGCCGTCCCACCAGCGCTCGTGACCGGGGGTGCCGTCCGCACCGGGGACCGGGTACCACCCGGGAGGCGTCGAGTTGCTCACGGGCGTACGGTACCCGGCGGGGCGGCCGTGCAGACAGGGCAGGTACGTCACGACTCTGCAGCACCCGGCCTGACGGCACGTCAGGGATCGTCACGGGTTCAGTCGGTGAGCCGGCGGGCCATCCAGACGTCGTCCACGAAGCGCCCGTCGATCAGGAACTCCTCGGCCAGCACGCCCTCGACCGCGAAGCCGCAGCTCTCGTACAGCCGGCGGGCCGGGGCGTTCCAGCCGAGCACCCGGAGGGTCATCTTGCGGGCACCGTCGGCCCTGGCCGCCGCGCAGGCGGCCTCGACCAGTCGGCGGCCGATGCCCCGGCCGCGCACCGTGTCGTCGACGGCCAGGCCCTGGATCTGCCGGACGTGCCGGTTGACGGCCAGCGGCGTCGCCGGGACCTGGCGGACGTAGCCGACGATCCGGCCGTCCAGCACGGCGAGGAGGTACTGCTCGGGGGTGTGCCGCTCGTCGAAGACGCCGTCCTCCGTGGGCGGCTCCGCGGAGACGTCGGACAGGGTGGACCAGGTGGCCCGGTTGAGCGCTGCGAGTCCGCGCTCGTCCTCGGGGCGGGCCAGGCGGATGGTCGGATCGTCATCACGGGTCATGCCGGCTGATGCTAATGGGGCGCGTGCGAAAGGTGACAGAGGATAAGAACTGCGAGGATGAGCCCATGCGCATCGCTGTCACAGGCTCCACGGGATTGATCGGTTCGGCGCTCGTCCGCTCCCTGCTGGCGGACGGCCATGACGTGGTCCGGCTCGTCCGGCACCGCTCCAGGACCGGGCCACAGCCCGACGGCAGCACCGCGATCGGCTGGAACCCGCTGCTCGGCGAGGTCGACCGGGCCGGGCTCGCCGGGGTCGAGGCGGTGGCGCACCTGGCCGGCGCCGGGGTCGGTGACCGCCGCTGGACGGACTCCTACAAGCGGGAGATCCGGGAGAGCCGGGTGTACGGCACCGAGACGCTGGCCGTCGCGCTGGCCGAGCTCAAGGAGCCGCCGACGGTTCTGGTCAGCGCCTCCGCGGTCGGCTGGTACGGGCAGACCGGCGACCAGGTGATCGACGAGGACTCCCCCGCCGGGGACGACTTCCTGGCCGAGGTGTGCCTGGAGTGGGAGGCGGCCGCGCGGCCGGCCGAGCGGGCCGGGATCCGGGTCGTCCACCCGCGCACCGGGATGGTGCTCTCCGCCGCGGGCGGTGCGGGCGGGCGGCTGTTCCCGCTGTTCAAGCTGGGCCTGGGCGGGCGGCTCGGCAGCGGGAAGCAGTACTGGAGCTACATCTCGCTGGCCGACGAGGTGGCCGCGCTGCGGTTCCTGATCGACCGGGACGACCTCTCCGGCCCCTTCAACCTCACCGCGCCGGAGCCGGCCACCAACGCCGAGCTGACCGCGGCGCTCGGGCGGGCGCTGGGGCGGCCGACTCCGTTCCCGGTGCCGGAGGCGGTGCTCAAGGCGGTGCTCGGGGAGCTGGCGGTCGAGGTGGTCGGCAGCCACCGGGTGGTGCCGCGTCGGCTGCTGGACGCCGGGTTCCGGTTCGCGCACCCGGACCTGGACTCGGCGGTGCGGGCGGCGCTCTGAGGCTTCGCGAGGGCTCCGGGGCGGGCGCTTCCGCGGGCGGCGGTGCGAAGCCTCGCCGTGGTGGGGGGCGCTTCCGCGGGCGGCGGTGCGACGGTTCGTTCTGCGTAGTCCCCGTACGGCATTCGCCCTGGCCAGGGGCATATGCCGGGCGGGGGTCGGACGGGGCTCCGGGAGGGGGCGCACGGGAGCACATGGCGGGCGCGTCGCACGCCCCCGGTGACCGTGCGCGCCCGCCGACCCCGTAACCCGGGCGCCACGGCGCACTGTCCGTGACCGCGCCCCCGCCCGGTGCCACACCACCCCTCCGGAGCCCCGCATCCGGTCCACCGCACTTGTCTGATGCTCACACTGACTGGGCATCACCTTCCTCGGACCGTGTCCCGGCACCCCGCTGCCTGCGTCGGCCGGAGCCCCGGGACCAGGGAGGGAGCACTCCAGTGCCCACGTACGACTTCACCCGCCGCGCCCGTCGCCCGTCCGACCCGGACGTCGTCGTGGTCGGCGCCGGACTCGCGGGCCTGGCCGCCGCCCGCGCACTCACCGGCCACGGCCTCACCGTCCAGGTCCTGGAGACCACCGACCGGATCGGCGGCCGGATGGCCACCCGCGAGCTGGACGGCTTCCGCCTCGACGACGGCAGCCACCTGCTGAACACCGCCTTCCCCGAACTGCGCCGAGCGCTCGACCTCGACCGCCTGGACCTGCGCCCGCTCGCACCCGGCGTACTCGTGCACAGCGCCGGCCGCCGCTACCGCGCCGGGGACCCGCAGCTCACCGCCGCCCGGCAGGCCGCCCTCCGGGCCCCGCTCGGCAGCCCGCTGGACAAGGCCAGGCTGGGCAGCTGGCTCGGCCGGATCGCCTCCACCCCGGCCGCCCGGCTCCAGACCCGCCCGGAGACCACCGCCGCCCGCGCGCTGGCCGGCCACGGACTCGCTCCGCGCACCGTCGACGGCTTCCTGCGCCCGCTGCTCAGCGCCCTGCTGAGCGACCCGGCCCTCGGCACCAGCAGCCGGATCGCCGACCTGGTGCTGCGTTCCTACGCCCGCGGCCGGCTCTGTCTGCCCGCCGACGGGATCTCGGCGGTGCCCGCCCAGCTGGCCGCCGCGCTGCCCGTCGGCTCCGTACGGACCGGGGTGCAGGTCACCTCGATCGGCGCCGACGGCGTGGAGACCCTCGCCCACGGGCGGATCGGCGCCCAGGCCGTGGTGGTCGCCACCGACGCCCGCTCGGCCGCCGAACTGCTGCCCGGCCTCCGCCTGCCGGACTTCCACCCCGTCACCACCTTCTTCCACGCGGCCGACCGCGCCCCGGTCGGCGAGGCCGTCCTGCTGCTCGACGCCGACCGGCCGAACGGGCACCCGCCGCTGGTCTCACACTCGCTGGTGCTCAGCGAACTGCACCCGTCCTACGCCCCGGCCGGGCAGGCGCTGATCGCCACCACCGTGCTCGGGCGGCGCTCCTTCGACGCGGGCGGCCCGGCCACGCTGGAACCGGCCGTCCGGGCCCGGCTCGCCGAGCTGTACGGCGTCCCGACGGCGGGCTGGCAGTTCCTCAGCGTGCGGCACGTCCCGGACGCGCTGCCGGCCATGCCGCCGCCGCACAACCCCCGCCGCCCGGTGCGGCTGGTGGCCGGACTGTACGTCGCCGGGGACCACCGGGACACCAGCACCGTGCAGGGCGCGCTGGTCTCCGGGCGGCGGGCGGCCCGGGCGGTGCTGGGCGACCTCGGGCTGCCGGCCGGTGCGCGGGAGGCGGAGGTGGCGGCCTGAGGCCGGTCCTGGGGAGGAACGGACACGCCAGCGGTCTGCCGGGGTGACAGACCGACGGCGTGCCAGGATCCCTCGCATGACCGCTCTGGCCGTTTTGGCCGTTCCGGCCGTTCCGGCTGTTCTCGCTACTCTGGCCGCTCTGACAGCTCATCGGACGATTGCATCGGTTCCGACCGTTCGGCCGGCCACACCGTGAGCGCCACCGCCCAGCCGGTGGCGCTGATCCTGATCCCCGCCGCTGCCCTCGCCGCGCCCCTGCTCGCCGACCGGCCGCTGCGGTGGATCGCCGTACCGATCGTGGTGTTCGAGATCGTGCTCGGCGTCCTGATCGGCTCGGACGTCCTCGGCTGGGCGCACGTCGACGACCTGGTCAACGCGCTGTCCCAGTTCGGCCTGGCCATGCTGGTGTTCCTGGCCGGGTACGAGATCGACCTCGCCAAGCTGCGCGGCGGCCCGCTGAAGCGGGCGGGCACCGCGTGGCTGGGCTCGCTCGTACTGGCCCTGGGCGTGGGCGCACTGGTCAACCGGAATCCGTGGGACGGCGCCTTCGCCGGGCTCGTGCTCACCACGACCGCACTCGGCACGATCCTGCCGGCCCTCCGCGACTCCGGCGAACTGCCCACCCCCTTCGGCTCGTTGGTGATGGCCACCGGTGCGGTCGGCGAGTTCGGGCCGATCATCGCGATCGCGGTGCTGCTCAGCGGCAACTCGCCCGCGCGGACCGCGATCATCCTCGACGCCTTCACCGCCGGCATCGTCTCCCGGCTGCTGCTCTCCGACATCCGGCGGGCCGAGGAGGAGGTGATCGAGGCCAAGCTGGAGAGCATCGGCTTCGGCTTCCTGGTGCCGATCTTCTTCGTGGTCAGCGGGATGAACTTCGACCTGGACGCGCTGCTGGACGACCCCGGCACGCTGCTGCTCGTCCCGGTGTTCCCGCTCCTGTTCCTCGCCGTGCGCGGCGTGCCCGCCGCACTGCTCGCCCCGGCCGGGCTCGGCCGGCGGGACCGTACGGCGCTCGGGCTGTACGGGGCGACGGCGCTGCCGCTGGTCGTGGTGATCACCACGACCGAGGTGGAGGCCGGGCACCTGCCGTCCTCGACGGCGGCGGCCCTGGTGGGCGCCGGGATGCTGTCGGTGCTGGTGTTCCCGCTGGTGGCGCAGCGGGTGCGGGGCGGAGTGCGGCCGGCGACGGCGGCCGGTGCCGAGCGGCCGAGGGTCCGGGCCGAGAGCTGGTGAGCTCCCGGCCCTCGCTCACCTGCTCCGATCAGATCACGCCCGCCTGGCGGGCCGTCTCCTCGAAGGCCCGGGCCACCTGGCTGCCCCGGTAGGGGGTGAGGCGGCGGTGGAAGTCCCGGACGTACTCCAGCGAGCGGGCCGAGCGCATCTCCCCCGCCGCCCGCAGCGCGTCGGTGGCCATGGTGCAGGCCTCGTCGAGGTCGCCCATGCCGAGCCGGGCGGTGGCCAGCACCAGCCGGCAGAAGATCCGGCTGCGCGCGTAGGCGGGTGAACGAAGCCGCAGCGACTTCTCGGCGTGTTGCGCGGCGGTGCGCCACTGCTGGAGGTCGCGGTAGCAGTGGGCGAACTCGTCGGAGAGCTGGGCCTCGTCGAAGTACCGCGCCCAGGAGGGCAGTTCGTCACCCGTCCGGGAAGCCGCGAGCGAGCGTTCGGCCCGTACCAGCGCGGTGGTGCAGGACCGGACGTCGCCCAGCAGACCGTGCCCGCGCGCCTCGGCCGCGTGCATCAGCGACTGGACCACCGGCGGGACGGCGGTGCCGACGCCCTGCTGGGCGACCCGGGCGAGCTGGACGGCCTCCCGGCCGTGCCCCAGGTGGACGGCCTGCTGGCTCATCGTCACCAGGACGTAGCCGCCGAGCGCGCGGTCCCCGGCGGCCTGGGAGAGGCGCAGCGCCTGGACGAAGTAGCGCTGGGCGAGGCCGTGCGCGGCGATGTCGAAGGACGTCCAGCCCGCCAGCCTGGTCAGGTCCGCGACGGCGCCGAACAGGGCGCGGCCGATCTGCTCGCCGTAGCGGCCGCGCAGCATCGGCTCGGCCTCGCTCTCCAGGTAGCGGACCAGCGCCTGCCGGGCGTGGCCGCCGCCGTAGGCGTGGTCGAGCGCCCGGAAGAGGTCGCCGACGGCCCGGATGGCGGCGATGTCGCCGCGGCCGACCCGCAGGGTGGGGCGGGCGTCGCGGGCCGGGTCCGGGTACGGCGGCTCCAGGGCGGCGGGCGGGCGGCGGCTCTGGGTGGGCACCCGGCCGATGGTGGCGGCGGTGCCGGTCGTCCCGGCGGTGCTGCGGGCACCGGGAGCGCCCGGGGCGCCGGGGGACTGGGTGCGCGCGGGGCTCACGGCGGGGGCACCGGGCGCGCTGGTGACGCCCTGCGCCGGTGCGGTGGGGGTGGCGCCCGGCGGGCCGGTGGCGGCGTCCGGGCGGGTCAGGGTGGAGCCGTCCCGGGCGACCCGCTCGTCGGTGCGGCCGATCAGCCAGTCCCGGCTGGGGACGACCAGGCCGGCCGGGGTGAAGGCGATCCGGCGCAACTCGGACTGCGGGCCGTTGTCCTTGCGCCACATGCTCGCCACGATGTCCACCGCCTCCTGCGGGGTCTCGGCGAACTCCAGGCCCGCGTAGACCGGGGCGCAGGCGTCCAGGCCGAGGTCCTGGGCGGTGAGGCGGCGGCCGAGGCGGCGGGTGAAGACCTCGGCGATCAGCGCCGGGGTGGCGCCGCGGGGCTGCTGGCCGCGCAGCCAGCGGGTGACCGAGGTCTTGTCGTAGCGCAGGTCGAGGCCGTGCTCCAAGCCGAGCTGGTCGACCCGGCGGGCCAGGCCGGCGTGCGAGAAGCCGGCCTCCTCGATCAGGGCGGCGAGCTGGCCGTTCTGCGGGCTCGGGCCGGAGTGGCCGGTGTGGCTGCCGTGGCCGCTGGTGGTCGCGGGGGCGGGTGCGGGTGTGGCGGTGGCGTCGTGCCGGGCGGGTGTGGCCTGCGCGGGCAGCCGCAGTTCGTCGGCGGTCGGGGCGTCGGCGGTCAACGTGTCGGCGGTCAGGGTGTCCGCGGTCAGCGTGTCGGCGGTCAGGGTGTCCGCGGTCAGCGTGTCGGCGGTCAGGGCGTCGGGGGCGTCCGGAAGGCCCCGGCCGACCGGGCCTCGGCGCTGGCCGAGCGGGTCGAGCGGTCCGTACGCCGGGCTGTCGGTTGCAGGCCGTTGGGGCATGTCAGTCAACACCTCTCGGACGTCGCACCGGGCTCCACCAGCAGTTCGGCTCGCCCGGGGCGGCGCCCCCTGTCGGGAATCGGCGTGAATGTAGCGAGCATTCGGGCGCTATGGGTGGATCTGACCGAGCAATCCTCCGAACGGGTGAAGCATCCGCGCCCATTGTGGGGAAGCGGGGCCAGGATGGGTTTGGCCATACGGGCCCGAACCGTCAACCGGTGCCGGTGGTGGTTGACTCCATGGCACACCGGGATGCTGTGTCGGTCTGCCACATGGGAGCCGCGCCGCCGGATTCCTACCGTTCTCTGCCATGGACACCTCTACTGCCCGCCCGCTCGACGGCCGCACGGCCCTGGTCACCGGGGCCGCCTCGGGCATCGGCCGGGCCTGCGCCGAAGCCCTCGCCGGGGCCGGCGCCCGGGTCTACGTCGTCGACCTCGCGGCCGGCCCGGCCCGGGAGCTCGCGGACCGGATCGGCGGGCACGCGATCGTCGCGGACCTCGCCGACGCCGAGGCCGTGGACGCCCTGCCGGCCGACGCCGACATCGTGGTCAACAACGCCGGGCTCCAACACGTCGCGCCCGTGCACGAGTTCCCCGTCGAACGCTTCACCCTCATCCAACGCGTCATGGTCGAGGCGCCGTTCCGCATCCTGCGCCGCACCCTCCCGCACATGTACGAGCGGGAGTGGGGCCGGATCGTCAACATCTCCTCCGTCCACGGCCTGCGCGCCAGCGCCTTCAAGTCCGCGTACGTCACCGCCAAGCACGCCCTGGAGGGCCTCAGCAAGACCGTCGCCCTGGAGGGCGCCCCGTACGGCGTCACCAGCAACTGCCTCAACCCCGGGTACGTCCGAACTCCCCTGGTGGAGAAGCAGATCGCCGCCCAGGCGCTGGCCCACGGCATCCCCGAGGACGAGGTGGTCGAGCGGATCATGCTCGACCGCACCGCCGTCAAGCGCCTCATCGAACCCACCGAGGTCGCCCAACTAGCCCTCTGGCTCTGCTCCCCCGCCGCCTCCTACATCACCGGCGCCAGCCTGCCCATCGACGGCGGCTGGACGGCGCACTGAGGACGGGGCGGCGGGAGAACCCGCATCGACGGCCCGCGCCCCACCCCCGGGGCGCGGGCCGTCGCGCTCTGGTCATGGGACAGCTCGCCATGGACCGCCCGGGGACTATGTGGGTCAGCCACATAGTCCCCGGGGCGTGGGGTTCCTACCTTGTGGCGACATCGTCCCCCGCCTGGAAGTGGTGACCCATGAACGCCCCCGCACGTGGTTCGACGGCGACCAGTTCACTCCCGCGAGTGGTGGCCGCGAGTCTGATCGGCACGACGATCGAGTGGTACGACTACTTCCTGTACGGAACGGCCGCGGCGCTGGTGTTCGGGAAGCTGTTCTTCCCCAACACCGATCCGCTGACCGGGACGCTGCTGTCGTTCCTGACGTACGCGATCGGGTTCGCGGCGCGGCCGATCGGGGCCCTGGTGTTCGGGCACTTCGGGGACCGGGTGGGGCGGAAGAGGCTGCTGGTGGTGAGCCTGCTGCTGATGGGCGGGTCGACGACGGCGATCGGACTGCTGCCGACGTACGACTCGGTCGGGATGGCGGCCCCGGTACTGCTGACCGCGCTGCGGCTGGTGCAGGGGTTCGCGCTCGGCGGGGAGTGGGGCGGAGCGGTGCTGCTGGTGTCGGAGCACGGGGACCAGCGGCGGCGCGGGTTCTGGGCGTCCTGGCCGCAGGGCGGGGCGCCGGCCGGGAACCTGCTGGCGGCCGGGGTGCTGTCGCTGATGACGGCGGTGCAGTCGGAGAGCGCGTTCCTGGCGTGGGGGTGGCGGGTGCCGTTCCTGCTGTCCGCGGCGCTGGTCGGGGTCGGGATGTGGATCCGGCTGGCGGTGGAGGAGTCGCCGCTGTTCCGGCAGGCGGTACGGAACCGGCCGACCACCGAACCGGCCCCGCTGGTGGGGGTGTTGACGCAGCACTGGCGGGAGGTGCTGGTGGCCATGGGGGCACGGATGGCGGAGAACATCTCGTACTACGTGATGACGACCTTCGTCCTCACCTACGCCGTCACCCACGCCCACTTCGACAAGCAGAGCGCGCTGAACGCCGTGCTGATCGCCTCGGCGATCCAGTTCGCGCTGATCCCGCTGTTCGGCGCGCTGTCCGACCGGGTCGGCCGCAAGCCGGTGTACCTGGTGGGCGCGGCCGGGGTCGGGGTCTGGGCGTTCGTGTTCTTCGGGATGGTGGACACCAGGTCCTTCGCGCAGCTGGTGGTCGCCGTGACCGTCGGCCTGGTGTTCCACAGCGCGATGTACGCGCCGCAGGCGGCCTTCTTCTCCGAGCTGTTCGCGACCCGACTGCGCTACTCGGGGGCCTCGATCGGCGCCCAGTTCGCCTCGGTGGCGGCCGGCGCACCCGCCCCGCTGATCGCGACCGCACTGCTCAAGGACTACGGCACTGCCACTCCGGTCTCGGTGTACGTGGCGATCGCGGCGGCGGTCACCGTACTGGCGGTGCTGTGCGGGCGGGAGACCAGGGGGCAGGACCTGGCGGAGGTCGAGGAGCGGCCCGCGGAGGAGCCCTCGGCGGACGGTTCCCCGGCCGTAAAGCCCGCTGTCACCTGAGGGTCGAGCCGATAGCATCGCGAGTTCTCGGCACCGACGGAACCGACGCCGATTGGCGGCCAGCACCATGAACCACCCCGACGAGAGCGCCGCGCCCGCGCTGCGCCGGCTGCTCGACCTGCTCGCCTCCGGCGCCGCCACCGAGGACTTCGCCGAGGTGCTGGCCGACGCCCGCCGCCGCGGGGCGCCGGCCGGCGTCCTCGCCGAGATCGACGACGCCACCTGGCAGGCCCTCCGGGTGCACCGGACGCTACGCCAACACCGGCGCCGCGAAGCCGAGTTGACGGCCCTGTTCGACACCGCCGGGGATCTCGCCGCCTCCCGCGACCTGGACGCCGTCCTGCAGGCCATCGTCCGCCGGGCCCGGATGCTGCTCGGCACCGACACCGCGTACCTGACCCTGCCGGACATCGCCGCCGGCGACACCTACATGCGGGTCACCGACGGCTCGGTCTCGGTCCTGTTCCAGACCCTGCGGCTCAGCCTCGGCGACGGCCTGGGCGGGCTGGTCGCCCAGACCGCCCGCCCGTACGCCACCCCCGACTACCGAACCGACGAGCGCTTCCACCACACCGGCACGATCGACGCCGGGGTGCTGGACGAGGGCCTGGTGGCGATCATCGGCGTGCCGCTGCTGCTCGGCGGGGACGTCATCGGCGTCCTGTTCGCCGCCGACCGCTCGCCGCGCGCCTTCTCCCCCGACGAGGTCGCCCTGCTCTGCACCCTGGCCGCACACGCCGCGATCGCCCTGGACACCGCCAAGTCGCTGGCCGACACCAGGGCCGCGCTCGCCGAGCTGAACGCCGCCAACGAACTGGTCCGGGCGCACTCCGCCGCCGTCCAGCGCGCCGAGCAGGCCCACGACCGGCTCACCGACCTGGTCCTGCGCGGCGCCGAGGTGCCGGACGTCGCCGCCGCCGTCGCCCACCTCCTGGGCGGGGAGACAGCCGTACTGGACGCCGAGGGCGAGCCGCTGGCCGGACGGCCCGCCGCCGAACTCGCCGGGGCGGTGGCGGCCTCCCGCGCCGAGGGCCGGTCCGTACGGCACGGCGACCTGTGGGTGTGCGCCGCGCTGGCCGGGCACGACGCACTCGGCACCCTGGTGCTGCGCGGTCGGCCCGACCTCGACGACGCCGACCGGCGGCTGTTCGAGCGGGCCGGCGTGGTGACGGCGCTGCTCCTGCTGCTGCGCCGCTCGGTGGCGGAGACCGAGAACCGGGTCCGCGGCGAGCTGCTCACCGACCTGCTCACCGCCCCCGAGCGCGACCCGGCCGGGCTCACCGCGCGCGGCCGCCGACTCGGGGTCGACCTCGCCCGGCCGCACCTGGTGCTGACCGCGGAGCCCGCCGACCGCGACGGCGACGACCGGGGACGGCTGGCCGGCGCGGCCCGGCGCTACCTCTTCGGCTCCCGCGGCGTCAGCGCCGAACACGGCGAGACGGTCGTCCTGCTGGTGCCCGTCGTGCCGGGCAGTACCGACGACCCCGAGGAGACCGCCCGGCGGGCCGCCGACCGACTGGCCCGGCTCGCGGGCTTCGCCGTCACCGTCGGGGCCGGCCGCCCCGCCGCCGGCCCGGCCGCACTGGCCGCCTCCTACACCGAGGGCCTGCGCTGCGTACGGGCCCTGCGGGTGCTCGGCCGCGCCGGGGATGGCGCCTCGGCCCGCACCCTCGGCTTCCTCGGGGTGCTGCTCGGCGACGGCCACGACGTGGACGGCTTCGTCGGCGCCACGCTCGGCCCGCTGCTCGAGTACGACGCCCGGCGCGGCACCGAGCTGGTGCGCACCCTGCGCGCCTACTTCGACTGCGGCGGCAGCCTCACCCGGGCCAAGGACGAGCTGCACGTCCACGTGAACACGGTGGTGCAGCGGCTGGACCGGGTCGAGGCGCTGCTCGGACGGGACTGGAACCACCCGGAGCGCTCGCTGGAGCTGCAACTGGCCCTGCGACTCCAACTGCTCGCCGGCGACGGGAGCGGGAGCGGAGACAGGGGCCGGGCCGGCGACGGGAGCGGGAGCGGGAGCGGAGACAGGGGCGGGCTCGACTGACCAGGGGCGCCTACCCGGGACGGCCGAACGGGTGCGACGGGCGTGGGCGTACAGTGGCGAGGTTGGTCTCGAACGCCTGGCAAGGAGCGGCAGCGGTGAGCGAGAACGTGCGTTTCGTTCGAATGGGCATAGGCGATCAGGTCGTCCCGTACGAGGCGGCGTGGGAGGAGCAGCAGCGACTGCACGCACTGCGGGTCGCGGACGAGATCCCCGACACCGTGCTGCTGCTGGAACACCCGCCCGTCTACACCATGGGCAAGCGCACCAACCCCGCCGACCTCCCGCTGGACGGCACCCCGGTGGTCGAGGTCAACCGGGGCGGCGAGATCACCTGGCACGGCCCCGGCCAGCTGGTCGGCTACCCGATCATCAAGCTGCCCGACCCGATCGACGTCATCGCGTACGTCCGCCGACTGGAGGAGGCGCTGATCCGCGCCGCCGCCGACTTCGGCATCGGCACCACCCGGGTCGAGGGCCGCAGCGGGGTCTGGGTGCTCGGCGAGAACCTCCCCGACGCCGTGGTGGACCCGTCCGAGGTGGTGGACATCGGCAAGCTCACCCTGCGGATGGGCCTGCCGCTGGGCATCGACCCGCGCCTGGCCGGCCCCGAGTACGCGCCGTCCAACGCGGGGCAGCGCGGCGGCGACCGCAAGCTCGCCGCGATCGGCGTACGGGTCGCCCGCGGGGTGACCATGCACGGGTTCGCGCTCAACTGCGACCCGGACATGACGTACTTCGACAAGATCGTGCCGTGCGGCATCCGGGACGCGGGCGTCGCCTCGCTGGCCGGCGAGCTGGGGCGCGACTTCCCGGTCGGCGAGGCGGTGCCGTCGGTCGAGCGGCACCTGCGGGACGTGTTCGCCGAGCTGCCGGAGCCGGCGCTCAGCCGCTGAACCCTCCCGCTCATTGGGAATCTACTGGCCGGTAGCCGCGTTGCCCTGCGATTGCAGGGCGACAGGCCCGGCATAGGCCGTACAACCACAGGCGTACCCTGGGGGTACCCCGTCTAGTTCTAGGAGTCGCACGTGTCCGCTGTCGCGCCCGACGGCAGGAAGCTGCTCCGCCTGGAGGTCCGCAACAGCGAGACCCCCATCGAGCGGAAGCCCGAGTGGATCAAGACCCGCGCGAAGATGGGCCCGGAGTACAACGCCCTCCAGTCGCTGGTGAAGAAGGAGGGACTGCACACGGTCTGCCAGGAGGCCGGCTGTCCCAACATCTTCGAGTGCTGGGAAGACCGCGAGGCGACCTTCCTCATCGGCGGTGACCAGTGCACCCGCCGTTGCGACTTCTGCCAGATCGACACCGGCAAGCCCGCCGAGTTCGACCGCGACGAGCCGCGCCGGGTCGCCGAGTCCATCGTCACCATGGACCTCAACTACGCCACCATCACCGGCGTCGCCCGCGACGACCTGGAGGACGGCGGCGCCTGGCTGTACGCCGAGACCGTCCGCCAGGTGCACGCGATGACCGCCGAGCGCGCCGCCGGCCGCACCGGCGTCGAGCTGCTCATCCCCGACTTCAACGCCGTGCCCGAGCAGCTGGCCGAGGTCTTCTCCGCCCGCCCCGAGGTGCTCGCGCACAACGTCGAGACGGTCCCGCGGATCTTCAAGCGGATCCGCCCGGCCTTCCGCTACGAGCGCTCCCTGGACGTCATCACCCAGGCCCGCGCGGCCGGGCTGGTCACCAAGTCCAACCTGATCCTGGGCATGGGCGAGACCCGCGAGGAGGTCAGCCAGGCGCTGGCCGACCTGGTCGGGGCCGGCTGCGAGCTGATCACCATCACCCAGTACCTGCGCCCCTCGCTGCGCCACCACCCGGTCGAGCGCTGGGTGAAGCCGCAGGAGTTCGTCGAGCTCCAGGAGGAGGCCGAGGAGCTGGGCTTCGCCGGAGTCATGTCGGGCCCGCTGGTGCGTTCCTCGTACCGGGCCGGGCGGCTGTACCGGCAGGCGCTGGAGCGGCGCGAGCAGGCCGCGGTCTGACGTCGGTCTCGACGTCTCGACGTCGGCCTCGGCCTCGGCCTCGACGTCGGTCTCGACGTCGGCTTTCGGCCGCGCGAACCGCGTGAATCACGTGAACCGTCGGAAGGGCGGGGCTTCGGCTCCGCCCTTCCGACGGTTCACCGTGCTTTGACTGCCTGGTCACGGACTGGTAACACGGGGTGGGGACGATGGACGCCTGATGGGCGTTCGATTCTTCTCAGCCACGACCAGTCGTGAGAGGAGCTGTTCGGGATGCAGCTGCAGGTGCGGATCCGGTCGGTGGGGGCGGCGCTGCGGTTCGCCGAGAGCGTCCTGCTGGCACCCGGACAGCGGCACGCCCGACGCAACGCCTGGGCGGCGGTGTGCGAGAACCGCGAGCACGCGGCCGACCGGCGGAACGACGCTCCGGCGGGGAGCGCGGGGCGGGCGGGGGACGCTCCGTAGGGCAATGAGGCCCCGACGTCGCTGTGCGCGACGGCGCACGGTCCCCCGGGTCACGGTTCGGGCGAACGGGTACCCGGGCTTGGATATCCCGTACCCGCGCCACGTACCATGAGCGTTATGGCGAGGGAAACATCCGAGAACCCAGGGCGACTCAAGCAGATCCGCCTGGCGTACACCATGACCAAGAAGGTCGACACCAAGATCGGCCTGATCATCGCCGGCGTCGGCCTGCTGACCTTCGGCGTGTTCCTCGCCATCGGCTTCGCAATCGACCATCCGATCTACCTGGGCATCCTGGGCTTCATCGTGGCCGTGCTGGCCATGGCGATCGTCTTCGGGCGCCGGGCCGAGCGCGCCGCGTTCGGACAGATGGAGGGCCAGCCGGGCGCTGTCGCTGCGGTGCTGAACAACATCCGGCGCGGGTGGAGCTCCAACTCCACCCCGGTCGCGGTCACCCGTAACCAGGACGCGGTCTACCGCGCCGTGGGCCGGGCCGGCATCGCACTGATCGGCGAGGGCAACCCGAACCGGGTGCGCCAGCTGCTGGCCTCCGAGAAGAAGAAGATGGCCCGGGTGGTCGGCGACGTGCCGGTGCACGACATCGTGGTGGGCACCGGCGAGGGTGAGATCCCGCTGAAGAAGCTGCAGATCCACCTGATGCGGCTGCCCCGCGCCATCACCGCCGCCCAGGTCACCGAGACCAACGACCGCTTGCGCGCGCTGGGCGACCTGCTCTCCAAGGCGCCGATCCCCAAGGGCCCGATGCCCAAGGGCGCCCGGATGCCCAAGGGCGGCCAGGCCCGCTGATCCTCCCCTCCCCTGACGACAGCAGAACGGCCCCGCCCCGGAACCTCCGGGGCGGGGCCGTTCGACGTTCTGGCCGCTGTGACTCCGGCCTTCGTCGGGGGGCTACCGGCCAGGGCCCCCGCCGCGGGCTCCGTCAGGGGCTCCCGGTCAGATCCGGACCTCGACCGTGCCGACCGCCTTGTCGTGCAGACCGCGGGTGTCGCGGTCCCAGACCAGCGGCGGCACCACCAGGCACAGCAGCACGGTGCGCAGCAGCACCTGCGGGATGGTCGCGCGGCGCCCGTCGAGGCGGACCACCCGGAGGCCGAACAGCCGCTTGCCGAGCGTCGTGCCGGTGGTGGCGAGCAGGACGGCCGCGACCAGGAAGAAGAGCGGGAGGGTCCACAGGTTGGCCTCGGCCGGATCCCCCTTGGCGAGCAGGCCGTAGGAGACCAGCGAGACCAGCCAGCCGTCTACGAACAGCGCGCCGATCCGTCGGCCGGGGCCCGCGATCGAGCCGGGGCCCTCCTTGGGCAGTCCGAGGCGCTCGCCGCGGTAGCCGAAGTCGGCGCCCATCTTCTCGGCGGCCGCCTTGGGGCCGTCGATCCACGATCCCAACGCTTCTCTGGTGTCCACGAATCCACACTAACCGGGCTCACACCGCGGACCGGCACCGGCTCCCCTCCCGGCGGGGCGCGGCCAGGCTCCGGTCGGGCTCCGGTCGGGTGTCGCTCCGGGGCTCCGCCACGACCGGGTGAATCCCGCTCGCCGGGCTTACCCACTGGTCCAGACCACTTCTCGGACGCCCCCCAGGTCGGCGGGGTGATTTGCCCTGTCCCGTAGGGCTTTGCCGCCCGTCCGGCGGTCGTGGTTAACATCTAGGAAACGAGCGGGTCACCGACTGGAAACGACCCATTCCTAGGGTGAGCCGTCCCAATTCGCACGCCGAGGAGGATGGATGTTCAACAACGCCGCCGAAGTGAAGCAGTTCATCCAGGACAACGACGTCAAGTTCGTCGACGTCCGGTTCTGTGACCTGCCGGGCGTCATGCAGCACTTCTCCGTCCCTGCGGCCACCTTCGATCCGTCCGAGACCCTGATGTTCGACGGATCGTCGATCCGCGGCTTCCAGGCCATCCACGAGTCCGACATGGCCCTCGTCGCGGACCTCGCCACCGCCCGCCTCGACCCCTTCCGGGCCGAGAAGCACCTCAACATCAACTTCTTCATCCAGGACCCGGTCACCGGCGAGGCCTACAGCCGCGACCCCCGCAACGTCGCCAAGAAGGCCGAGGCCTACCTCGCCTCGTCCGGCATCGCCGACACCGCCTTCTTCGGGCCCGAGGCCGAGTTCTACGTCTTCGACTCGGTGCGGTTCGAGACCAGCGCCAACGCGTCCTTCTACCACATCGACTCGGAGGCCGGCGCCTGGAACAGCGGTGCCGCCGAGGGCGACGTCCGCGGCTACAAGGTCAAGTACAAGGGCGGCTACTTCCCCACCCCGCCGGTCGACCACTTCGCCGACCTGCGCGCCGAGATGTCCCTGGAGCTGGCCAAGTCCGGCCTGGAGGTCGAGCGCCAGCACCACGAGGTCGGCACCGCCGGCCAGGCTGAGATCAACTACAAGTTCAACACCCTGCTGCACGCCGCCGACGACCTGATGCTGTTCAAGTACATCATCAAGAACGTCGCCTGGCGGAACGGCAAGACGGCCACCTTCATGCCGAAGCCGATCTTCGGCGACAACGGCTCGGGCATGCACGTCCACCAGTCGCTGTGGACCGAGGGCTCCCCGCTCTTCTACGACGAGCAGGGCTACGCCGGCCTCTCCGACACCGCCCGCTACTACATCGGCGGCCTGCTCCGGCACGCCCCCTCGCTGCTGGCCTTCACCAACCCCTCGGTGAACTCCTACCACCGCCTGGTGCCCGGCTTCGAGGCGCCGGTCAACCTCGTCTACTCGCAGCGCAACCGCTCGGCCGCGATCCGCATCCCGATCACCGGCTCCAACGCCAAGGCCAAGCGCATCGAGTTCCGCGCCCCGGACCCGTCCTCCAACCCGTACCTGGCCTTCTCCGCCATGCTGATGGCCGGCCTCGACGGCATCCGCAACAAGATCGAGCCGCTCGAGCCCGTCGACAAGGACCTCTACGAGCTCGCCCCCGAGGAGCACGCCAACGTCCCCCAGGTGCCCTCCTCCCTCCCCGCCGTCCTGGAGGCCCTCGAGGCCGACCACGAGTACCTCCTCGCCGGCAACGTCTTCACCCCGGACCTGATCGAGACCTGGATCGACTTCAAGCGCACCAACGAGATCGCCCCGATCGCCCTCCGGCCCCACCCGCACGAGTTCGAGCTGTACTACGACCTGTAGGACACCCTCCGACCTGCGGAAACGCAGTTCGGTCTCTCGTCGTTTCCGCAGGTCAGGCAGGGCCCTGACCTGCGGAAACGCATGGAGAGAGGTCGACTGCAGCACCTCTGGGGCTCGCGATGTGAAATGAGTGTGAAATGACGCCCGCGCAGGTGCTGCTCGACGCGAGCGGGGACGCCGGTCTGCTCGTGGTGGGCACCCGCGGTGCCGGCGCCTGGGGCCGCCTGGCACTCGGCACAACCAGCACCGAGGTCGTCCACCACGCCCACGTTCCCGTGGTCGTCGTGCCGCCCGAAGGTGACGCCGCGCTCGACGAGTAGCCACGAGCCCAGTACCGCCTGGACCCGCTCAAAGGAGAGCCACGCGGCACCGCACCGTGGAAGACGTGATGACCCGCGACGTCGTCGTCGCCCACCGTGAGACGACGTTCAAGGAAATCGCCAGGCTGTTCCACCGCAACGCGATCGGTAGCACCGCGTCGCGCCACACCGTGAGGAGCCGGCTCGACATCGTGGTCCTCGGCACGCCCCCTGCGCGTACCGCACCACCGTGTCGTACCGCAGGATCAAGGTCCGTCAGCACCTACGACCAGGCGAGTTCAACCTGAGTAGTCGAACTGGATGAGCCCCCGGCGCGCGGCCTCCGCCACGGCGGCTGCGCGGTTCTCGACCTTCAGCTTGCGGTAGATGCGCACGAGGTGCGTCTTCACCGTCGCCTCGCTGAGGAACAGCGCCTCCGCGATCGCCCGGTTGCTCAGCCCGTCCGCCGCCAGCCGGATGACCTCGACCTCGCGCTCGGTCAGGTCGGCGTCGGGGCGGACCACTTGGCCGACGAGCTCCCCGATGACCTCGGGGGCGAGGGCCGTGGCGCCGGCGGCAGCGCCACGGACGGACCGGAAGAGCTCCTCGGGCAGCCCGGCCTTCAGTGCGTATCCGCGTGCTCCCGCCGCCAGCGCCCGCACGATGTCGGCCCGCCCGGAGAAGCTCGTCAACATCAGCACCGGCACGGCCGGGGCCTCGACGGCGAGTCGGCGGACGGCCTCGATGCCGTCGATGCCGGCACCGGCGAACCGGAGGTCCATCAGGACGACATCGGGCTTCATCCGGACGGCGAGCCTCACCGCCTCCTCGCCGCTGCCCGCCTCCGCGATCACCTCGAGGTCCGGTTCCCCCTCCAGCAGGGCCCGCAGTCCGGCCCGTACGACGGCGTGGTCGTCCGCGACCAACAGACGTACGGTCATCCGGCGGTCGCAGAGGTCAGCCGGGGAGCTGTCGCCGGCAGCACGGCCCGCACCCGGGTGCCCCGACCCGGTGCGCTGGTGACCCGCAGGTCGCCGCCGGACTCGCGGAGCCGGGCACGGGCCGCCGGGAGGCCGAAGCCGCGGCTCTTCCGAGGGGTGGTCCCGGTCGGTTCGAAGCCCAATCCGTCGTCCTGTACGTCGAGTTCGATCCGGTCCGCCTCATGGCGGAGCGTGACCAGCACATTCACCGCGCGGGCGTGCTCGCGCACGTTCGCCAGGATGCCCTGCGCGACGCGGAACAGGGTGGCCGCCGCCTGCTCGTCCAGGACGGGACTAGGCTCGCCGGCCGAGCGGAACTGCACCCGGGCCGCGGCCCCCTCCCGCTCCACCTGCGCGCACAGCAGCCGCAGCGAGCCTTCGAGTCCGGCCTCGGCGACGGCGGACGGTGTGAGGTCGTGAATGATCCGGCGGGTCTCGGCGAGATTGCCGTCCAAGCCGTCGGCCACCGCGCGGACCCTGGTGCGGGCCGCGTCCGGCCGCTGGTCCCAGTCTCGCTCGGCCGCCTGGAGCAGCATCAGGCTGCCCGCGAGTTCCTGGGCCAGCGTGTCGTGCAGGTCCCGGGCGATCCGGGTGCGCTCGGCCGACACACCGGCCCGGAGCCGCTGTTCGGCCAGGACGTCCCGGGTGCTCCGCAACTCCTCCAGGAGACGCTGCCGTTCGGCGACGTCCCGCTGCTGGGCCCGGTAGAGGGCCACGGTGCCCCAGACGGCCGCGACCGGGATCAGCGCCATCTCCAGGTCGAGCCGGCCGGTGGAGCCGGCCAGCCGCCAGCCCAGTGCGGCGGAGATCGTGCCCACCGCGAGCAGCGCCGCCCGCCGCCCGAGAGCCCGCAGGGCCGCGCACGCGAGCGGCACCCCGCTCCAGGCGTACGCCGAGGTCAGCGGAGCCGGCGCGAGGAAGACGAGGACGCCCCAGAGACCGATCAGCGTGGTGATCCAGCCGAGCCGGACGGCCGGACCGAGCCGAATCCACAACCCCAGACCGGCCCCGTACACCACGGCCAACAGCCCGCTGACGCCGACCATGTGCCAGCACAGCGGGCTGTTCAGATCCACGAGCCGAACGACGGCGGCACCGACGACCAGGAAGAACACGTAGTGCGGGGTGTGTTCCAGGGCGCGTCGGGCGCCGTGGGCGGGAGCGCGGTCGGTCACGGCAGATCCCCTTGGACGGACTGACCCACTTGGACGGGCGTCCGAGTCTATCGGGGCTCTGTATGACCTGTGTCAAGAACCGTGTGCGCTACACGCCCGGGTGCAGCCCCAGCCAGCCGGGCGTGGGGTCGCCCTTCACCTCGCCGAAGTACAGCGCGAAGGTCTGCTTCCAGCGCTCGACCGCGGCACGGTCGGCCATGAAGCGGGGGAAGCCGTCGAGGTTCGCGTCGGGGTACTCCCAGACCGGCTTCACGCCCGTCGGGGGCGTGACGTCGGTACGTACGGACCAGCCGTTGAAGGACCCCTGCTGCGTGGCGAGCGACAGCTGCCAGTTGAGGTACAGCTTGGCAGCGGTCTTGTTCGCGGCCTGCTGCAGGATCGCCGCGCGCTGACCCCAGGCCATGAACGGGGCACTGTCGGAAACGACCCACTTCACGGGCCCGGTGGAGAGCGGCGCGCCCGAGCCGCCGATGCCGATCGCGTGGGTGCCGGCCCGAACCGCCTCGCCGGGGGAGTTGCTGCCGCGCGCGAAGCGCACGTCCTGGGCGGCGAGCTTGGCCGCCCACTCCCAGCCGTACTTCTGGACGTAGAGCGAGTAGAGGTAGAGGACCGCGTCGTCGTCGTGCGGGTAGGAGGAAGCGATCTTCCCCTTCCACTTCGGGTCCACCAGGTCCAGCGGCGTCCGCGGGGCGTCCGAGCCGACCGCGGACGTGCTGTACATGAAGCTGAAGCCGATCGCTCCGATGGCGACCCACGCGCCGTCCGGGTCCTTGAACTTCTCGTACACCTTGGAGAATCCGGCCGGCTTGTACCGCAGCAGGTGCCCCTGCTGCGCCCAGCGTGTGAAGTCCTGGAGGGTCTGAAACTGCACGACGTCCGGGACACGGCTGCCGGTGGCGAGCAGGTTGTCGACGCGGACGTCGTGGTACTTGCTGTAGTCCACGACCAGGGTCAGGTCGATGTCCGGGAAGCGCTTGAGGAACGCCGCCTTGGTGAAGTCCTGCTGGGTCGGGGTGTCCCCACCGGCGTAGACGACGAGCTTCCCGCCCTCGGCGAGAGCAGCCTGGTAGAGCTCGTCGAGGGTCCTGGTCTCCTCGGACCCGGTGGTGGCCTGCGCGGAGCCGGCGCCCAGCGCACTGATCCCGATGGCGGCACCTGCGGCGGCGCCGGCGGCCAGGACACTTCGCCTACTGAGGAAGCTGGACATGAAGCGGAGACCTCTCTGTCGGGGGTGACGTACCGTACGCATCCTGCTCGCCACCGACCGGCGCCCGCGTCCTCCGCTCGGAGCGAAGGACGGGCTGGAGTGGTAACCGCGGTTCAACCGAACGGTTGACCTGTGACCTGTCTCGGCGACGTTTGATCTGAGCCCAGGCCTGCTGGACGACGCACCGTGAGATCACCCGGGCCATGGCCCGTGCCCGGCACCGCCCGATGTTCACACAGGTCCCGGGCCTCGCCCTGCGTGGGAGTGCACTGGGTTCGATCTCGGCCGGGCAGCGGCACGGGCTGGACCGGAGGCGGCGTCGCCGTTTCGCTCCGGGGAGAGAGGTAGCACTAGCATTCCGGCGGGCAAGATGTCCGATTGGCCGTTGTGCGATCTTGACTGTCGCGAGCAGCCCGGTGGCTCCGATGGCTCGGGCGCCTGAGTCGACAACCAGTGGGTCTGCTCGCTTCGGCGTCTTTTGACGCCGCGCCGACTCGGAGCAGTCCGATCTGTCGCCGACGGTCACCAGCGCCGGACGTCGCATCGCAAGCCAATGCGCGGAGCGGCTCGCGAACCATCCGTCGGAGTCACACTTCGGCGCGGCACAGGACCGCCAGGCGGCGCTGGGCCTGGCGGTCCTGCTGCGGTTCGGTTGAAGGGGGCGTGCCGGACCGGCGACTATCTCCCGTGCGTGTCAGATCAGTTCGAGCAACCGCAGGTCCGTCGCGTACTTCTCGATCAACTCCGCTTCCACATAAGGGATTTCTTCATCCGCGAGTCCTGCTTTCCGCACCGCCTCCGTGAACCGCACCGCCGGGACCATCGAACCGTTCAACGGCTCGTCGGGTCGGCGGAAGGTGTGCAGCAACGGCAGCAGCGAGTACTGCCGCCGTGCCTCCGGCAGGGCGCGCAGGGCGGTCTCGAAGCGGGCGAACCACTCGTCGTAGTCGGCGATGCGACTGACCGGGTGCCCGGCGGCGATGAGCCAGTCCACGAAGGTGTCCAGCGAGACACCGTCGTCGTGCGGGTTGACCACGTTGTACGTCCGGTAGCCGGTGAGGCCGGCGCTGCCGAGCGTGTCGACGGCCTCGGCGACGAAGTCGCCCGGCAGCCCGTCGTAGTGGGCCCGCGCCGGCCCGCCGTCGGCGTCGGGGCGGTAGAACGACGCCGGTGCGACCCCCGTGGTCAGGATGCTGAACAGCAGCCGGGTGAACATGTCGGGGACGTTCAACTGGCCCGCGTACCGGCGGTGGGCCAGGATCATGTCGGAGCGCAGAACGGTGACGGGCAGTCCGTACTCCTCGTGCGCGCGGCGCAGCAGTACCTCGCCGGCCCACTTGCTGGTGGCGTATCCGGAGGCGTAGCCGTCGGTGAGCGCGCGGGCGGCGCTCGCCTCACGGATGTCGGCGCCCTCGTCGAGCCGGGCCGGATCGAGACCGCCTGCCACGCCAACCGTGGAGAGGTAGGTGAGCGGCTTGACCTTGCCGGTCAGGGCCAGCCGGATCAGTTCGGCGGTGCCGACGACGTTCGGGCCGAAGAGCTGTTCGTAGGACAGGACGTGGTTGACGAGCGCCGCGGGGTGGAAGACGGCGTCGACGTCCTCGGCGAGCCGGTTCCAGGTGTCCTCGTCGAGTCCGAGCCGCTCCTTGCTGATGTCGCCGGCCAGCACTTCGAGATGGCTGGCCGCCAACTCGTTGAACCGGGACATGAGTTGCGGGTCTCGGCTGTCGAGTGCGGTGTCGAGCCGGCGACGGGCGTCGGCGTCGTCGCGGCCGCGGACCACGCAGATCAGCCGGCCGTCGGTCGCCGACAGGCGCTCCAGCCAGTCCAGGCACATGAGCCGGCCGAGGTAGCCGTTGGCGCCGGTCAGCAGCACGGTGTGCGGGGCGGCGCCGGAGGCGGGGCGGGCGCTGCCCAGGGCGGTGACGTCGAGGAACTTCTCCAGCGTCAGCTCGTCCGCGCGCACCTCGGACGCGTCCGCGCCGTGCACCGACGCGGACGACGGGCGCCCGGCGCCGGCGCGGGCCGCCTCGATGTGGTCCGCGACCGCCTGGAGGGAGTTGCCGGCGCTGAGCAGCACCCCGACCGGCACCTCGACGGCGAAGACGTCCCGCAGCAGTTGCGAGAAGGACAGCGCCGACAGCGAGTCGACGCCGAGATCGGTGAAGCGTGCGGTGGACCGCAGCTCGGAGGCGGGGCAGCCGAGCAGCGTGCTCGCCGCGACACGGATGGCCTCGAACACCGGCTGATCGGGGCCAGCCGCGCGCAGCGCGCGCAGTGCCTCCTGGCGCCCATCGGCCAATTCCTCGTACAGCGCCTCCAGTTGATCGCCGTAGCGGTCCTTGAGGCTGGGGCGCAGGTTCTTGCGGATGTCCGAGAGGAGTCCATTCGCCGTGCTGAACGGCTCGGTCTCGACGAGGAAGTCGCGCGGGATCTCGTACGGCTCCAGCTCAGCCTGCCGGGCCGTCTCCTGGAGGGAGGCGGCGAGCAGCGCCTTGAGCTGCTCCACGTCGCCGGCCTGCGCGAGGGCGTCCTCGGTGGGGACGATGACCGCGAGGAGGTACGCGCGCTCGCTGTTGCCGTAGACGTAGATCTGCCGGATCAGGGGGCTGGTGACGAAGGTGGTCTCCAGCTGGGAAACAGTGACGAACTCGCCCTGGGCCAGCTTGAGGACGTTGTTTCGGCGGTCGAGGTAGACCAACTGGTCCGGGCCGGTCTCGGCCATGATGTCGCCGGTGCGGTAGAAGCCGTCCGTGTCGAAGACCGAAGCGGTCGCGTCCGGCCGCTTGTAGTAGCCGGGGGTGATCATCTCGCTGCGGATCAGGAGTTCACCGCGCGGATGTGGCACGTCCGAGGCGAAATAGCCGAGTTCGGGTACGTCGGCCAGTTTGTACTCGATGACCGGGGGCCGCACGATGCGCCCGTCCATCAGGACGGGGCCCGTCTCGGTCGAGCCGTAGCCGTCCCGCAGTGACAGCTCCAGGCAGGACTCCACGAACCGCTTCAGCTCCGCCGCGATCGGCGCGCTGCCGCAGAGGACGTCACGCACCCGGCCTCCGACGAACTCCTCCCGCAGCTGCGCCTTGACGGCCTTGTCGAGCGCGTCGGGGTCCGCGAACTCCCCGGCCCTGCTCGCCGATCGGCTCTGGTACTCCTGGAAGAGCATGTCGCAGATCCGCGGCACCAGCAGCAGCTGGGTCGGACGGGCCTCGCGCATGTCGTCGAACAGCGTCGACATGTCGCTGGATCCGGTGAAGTACATCGCGCCGCCCCGGACCAGCGTCATGTACAGCGATGCGCGCGCCGCGATGTGGCTCATCGGCATGTAGCCCATGGTGACCGGCGACGCGTCGCCCGTCGGCGCGAGCCAGCCCGCCCAGACGCTCTTGAGCATGCTGTCCGTGTAGATCGCGCCCTTGGGCGCGCCCGTGCTGCCGGAGGTGTAGATCAGCAGCCGCACCGGGTTGTCCTCCGCTACCGCGGGCGTGACCGGTGCCGGCAGGGTCCGGCCGCGCGCGACGACGGCGCTCAGTGCCTCGACGGCCGTGACCCCGGCGTCCGCGAGCCGCCTGTGGGCGGCCTCGAACCGTTCCCGCTCCTCGTCGGCCTCCGGGTGGAAGTCGAACACGACAAGGCGTGGCCGCGACGGCACGGCGAGGACCAACTCGACGGCACTGTCGATGGATTCGATGCTGGTGGCGAGGACGCGCGGCGCGGACTCGGCGACGATCGGCTTCAGCTTGCCGAGCGAGGAGCTGTGCTGGAGTGGCACCGAGACCGCGCCGGCTCGCAGGCAGGCCAGGTCGAGCACCGCGTAGTCGACGCTGGTGAACCCGTGGATGGCGACGAAGTCACCTTCGGCCACCGGGTGTTCCGCGTCCGCCGCCCACTCGGCCGCGACCGCGCCGGCCCGCTCCCACAGCTCGGCGTAGCTGACGGTCGTGTAGTGCGGCAGGAGCCGCAGTTCGGTCCGGCCGGTCGCCGGGTCGGTCACCGGCTCGCGGACCCGCTCACCGAGAGCGGGGCGATCGGCGTACTCCGCCATCACGGCGGCGACGGCCTGCGGCAGAACGGTGCCGCGGTCGCGCAAGGTCGCCAGGACCGCGGGGGAGGCGAGGAGCCGGGTCTCCTGAGCGGGGGAGGCCGAGCCGTTGGTTCGAGGTGTCGAGGACACCGGCTTCACCGACTTTCCATCAACTGTGGTTTGTCAGGACACGTTGGTGCACGGTCTGGGCACAGGCCGATGGCCGGGCCTGGTGCGATGGCGCGGCGGATCAGCGGCCCGGGGAAGGCGTGGTCTGCCCGGGGTGGCGCTCGGGCCGCGGGTGGAGCGATGGGTGCGGCCTGCCGGGCGTGCCGGCCACCGTCTCCGCAGGGGAAGCCGACACATTCCTTCCGATCAGATGCCTTCGCGTACTCAACGACTATCTCAGGTTGCGTTACGTGACTGTCAAGTAAAGTAATGCCAAGCTACGCTGAACGGATGCGAGACATGGCCGAAAAGAGCCCTGGGAACAGCAAAGAGAGCGCAGGGAAGAGCAGGGCGAAACCGCCCTCCGGGAGCGGGCCGGGCAGACCCAGGGACCCATCGGTGGAGAAGGCAGTTCTGCGCGCGACCGTCGAGCGGCTCGTCAGTGACGGCTACTCCCGCATGACGATCGGTGACATCGCCGCCGATGCCGGCGTCACCCGGCCGACGGTGTACCGGCGCTGGTCCAACAAGCACGACCTGGTCGTCGACGCCCTCGACTTCAACTTCCAGGAGGAGCGCGAACGGCACCCCGTCGGCCCCCTGGACGAACTCCCACCCGTCGAGGCCCTGCGCCAGGCCCTGCGCCACGCCTCCCCCTTCGGCCCGACAAGCCGGGGCATGACCGTCATCGGGAACGTCCTCAGCGAGGCCGAGCGCACACCTGGCTTGATCGAGCTCGTCCGGGAACACGGGCTGGAGCCTCGGCAGCAGCCGCTCATCGACACCTTGCGGCGGCTGGCGGCACAGGGGGTGCTGCGCGAGGGGGTCGACGCGGAACTGGCCGCCGACATGATGATCGGGAGCTACTACGCGTCGTACATGCGACGGGGAGAGCGGGACCCGGAGTTGGGAGACCGAGTTGTGGAGATGGTGTGGCGACTCATGGGGATCGAGGGCTGAAAGGGCCTCTGCGCCGGGAACGCCTGGTCGCCATGCCGTACTCGGGTCGAGTCCGGGGCGGTCCGCAACCGCCGGCGGCGCCCCTCGGGAAGGCCGCGCAGCGAGACGCTCACCGTTGCGTCATGCCCGTTCCGTCAGGTCGACGTGGTGTGTCCGGTGCCATGCCCATGGTGAACCCGCCTCCGGTCCGGTTCGCTCCATGACGTGTCCAGCGACCGGCCGAGGCCGGTCACCCACCCGACTGCGGGATGCGTCTTGCGTCTTGTGGGTCTTGGGGCCCTCGTGTGCCCGGATGCGCCCTGGGTCGAAGCGGGAGCAGGCGCGTCCAGCAGGTGCGGTGCCGACGATCCGGACTGCGTCCACACGTTCGCGGGCAGTATCGCCCCTGGACCGGTCATCGCTGGAGTTCCCAGGCGAGTGCCAGCAGGGCTCCGACCGGCAGGGCGAACATGCCGACCAGGATTCGGTTGCGAAGGGTGTAGGGGAGGCCGGCGACCGCCGGGTAGGCCAGTAGACAGGCCGCCGCGAGGACGTCGACCACGAAGACGACGCCCGGTGGGTGGAGCGGGTGTGAACTGGCGCGGTTGGCCCAGCCGGTGACGACCTCGAAGCTGGAGAGGAGCACGACGACCGAGGCCAGCACGTTGGGCACGGGCGCCAACGCGGCGTGCGGGGTCATGCCGCCGGGTCTGAGCCGTGCCACGGCGACCAGGAGCCCGACGCTGAAGGCGATCGCCAGGACGGGCACGACGACGAAGATCAACGGTTCCTCCAGTGGGACGACGCGACGGCGCTCACCGCCGCGGGCAGCAGGACGGCGAGGAGGAGCAGGGAGACGAGGACCACGGACAGGTCCGCGGGTTCCCGGGTCCCGGGCTGCGAGATGTGTGGCGCGGCGACGGTGGCCGGGGCCGTGACACCGCTGCTGAGCGCGGTGGGGCTCGGTGTCACCGCGGCGGGCCCGGTAGGGCGGTCGGCGGGTGTGGTGGTCCGCTCGGCTGCGGCTGGCGCGGGCCCTTCCTGTGGGACGGACTCGGCGGGGGGAGGAACCGGAACGGGAGCCGGGGCCGGGACGGCGGGCCCGGGGGGTCGCTGGAGCGCCGCGGCGGTCGACTGCTGCGGGGCCGGTGGGACAGGGGGCTGGGCGGTGGGCCGTGGCCCTGCCGGCGGGGCCTGGTTCGCCGGCGGGCGCGGTGCCGCCGGCGGCACCGCGCTCGGCGAGGCATGCGCGGTGCCCGGTGCGATGGTCGCGGGCGGGGCGGTGGCCGCAGGCGGTGTCGGCTCGGGGCCGGGACAGTCGAGTGACGGAGCCGGTGTCGTGGGCCCGACGCCCGGAACCGGCGCGGCCGTGCGTGAGGTGACAGGGTCAGGCACTGGTGTTGACCTGGAGCGCGGCCTCCACCCCGGAGGCCACGGCACCCGCGATCCAGGCGTGGTAGCGCGGCTGGCAGTGGTCCCCCGCGAAGTAGAGCCGGCCGTCGACGGGCGTGGCGACGTGCGGTCCGAGGCTGGTCAGCTGGCCGGGTGTCTCGACGACCGCCTCGCCCAGTGCCCATCGGTTGCGCAGCCAGGACTGTGACACCGAACGGTCGGTGGCGAACTGCCGGATCCGGTTGCCGTACAGGGCCGCGAGGTGGTCGAGCGCCTCGGTGCGCCGGTCGTCGGGAGCGAGGGCGTCGAAGCGCATCGCGTCCTCCGCCCAGTTGTAGGCGGCGAGCACGACGCCGCCGGGTGCGCCCAGGTCACTGGGGTGGGAGGGGAAGTAGACGAAGCGGCTGGCCTCGTCGCTGACGCAGCCGCCACCCGTGGCCGGCCGGGAGGGCCCGTGGGGTGCGGGGCGGTACGCGTCGCCCGTCCGGCCGCGCCAGGTGTCCTCGTCCCACTCCCACCAGCGCTCGGTGAATTCCAGCAGCACCTTGTGCGCGGTGTCGTGGTGCAGTTCGTTGATCGCCCGCCGCTTCCCGTACGGCAGCAGCGGGTCGAAGTCGACGTGGCGCAGCGCGGCGAACGGTACGGCGAGGACCACGGCGTCGGCCCGGTACTCGTGCACCGGTGCACCGATGGCGCCGGCGCAGGCTTCGTCCTCGGGGCCGGTCTCGGGAGCGGCGAGGACGGTCACGCGGCCGGAGGGGTCGAGCAGGACCTTGGTGACCACGCGGTCCTGTTCGATCGGCAGGCCTCGGGCCAGGGCGGTGGTGAGGGCGTCCGTGCCGTCGGAGAACTCGAAGTAGGTGACGGCCGGGTTGATGTCGACGGCGTCCAGGGCCGAGTGCAGGAACCCGTAGGAGAGGCGGCTGGTGAGGTTCTCCAGGGTGCCGACCGCCTGGATCTGCGGTTCGTCCCAGTGCGCGATGTCCGTCAGGTAGCGACGGAGGGAGTAGCCGTCCAGTTCGTGCAGCAGGCGGGCCGCGCCGTCGACCCGGTCCTCGATGCCCTTGTCCGACCAGGTGCCGTCCGGGTTCCTGGTCTGGGTGTAGGAGCGGGCGGTGGCCAGCGCCTCGTCGAGGGCGGCGGCCGCGGTCTGCCCGCTGTCCCAGCCGAAGGACTTGTTGACGGGCCGTGGGTCGGCGGCGTAGGCGGCCTTGGTGACGGTCTGGCCGTTGACGTGGATCAGCCGTGAGCCGAGGGCGGGTGGCGCGAAGTACGGGGGCCGCGTTCCGGTGCTGAAAGTCTCGCCCGTCCAGGAGGTGTACGTGACCCGGCTGTCGCCGGAGGTGCGGTCGGGTGTCGGGCCGGTGTCGAGGAGGTGGAACGGGCGGCGGGCGACGCCGAGGTGGTCGGCGAGCGCGAGGGTGAGGACGTGGCTGGAAGGGATCCGCATGGCGCCGGCCTCCGCCCGCAGTCTGGAGTCCTGCCAGACCTCGCCCCGGAAGGTCTTCACCCGGCCGCCCACCCGGCTGCGGTTGGCCTCCAGCACGCGCACCCGGTGCCCGGCGGCGCGCAGCAGCCGGGCGCAGACCATCCCGGCCACCCCGGCCCCCACCACCAGGACGTCGCGTTCACGGACGGCCCGCATCGGGGACTTTCCGGTGAGGAGTCTGAGGTATTCCAGGGTCAGGTCGTTGTGGGCTTCGTCGGTGAGCAGGATCCGGCGGGCCATCGTCAGCGAGTTCGCGTCGCGCACCGGTTCGGCGGCGTGCGAGGTCGCGGAGAGGCCGGAGAGCGAGCCCACGGCCGCGGCGGAGGCCGCGGCGGAGAAGAGGGACCTTCTGGTGATCATGGTCCACAGAGTGGCAGGCACCGGGACCGCCGCTCCATGCGGTCGAGCAGGTCTCACTCGAACGCCTTACAGGCGTGCACGAACGGTAGTTCGCTGGAAGCTGGTTTGCCGATGGGCCGTTCGGATGCACGCGTGTCACGGCCCCCTGCCAACCACCGGGAGCCACCGGGAGCCACCGGGAGCCACCGGGCAACGGTTCCGGCGGGGCGAGCAACGATCACGACCACACCGTCGCGCGCCCGGCCTCACGGGCCGGTTCCGGGGCCGTATTCGACGGTGAGTTCGGGGGCGGTGATGGCCGGGCGGGACGACAGGGAGGGGTTCCGGCGGGCGGATCAGCGGGTGATGGCGGAGTTCTACCGGGAGTTGCGGCCGGTCAGTGCGGAGTACGCCCCGGAGCCGCTGGCGGTGGCGGGGTTGGGCCCGTGGGAGCGGGCGGTGCCGTTCGCGAACCCGTGTGAGCGGGGCGGGCCTGTCCAGGGGTGAGGGCGAGGACGGCGAGGTCGTCGGCGAGCAGGCCGGCGTACCGGTGGACGTCCTGGGCGAGGAAGGAGACCACCTGGTCGGGCGCCGTGCTGCCCAGGGCGGCGAGGCGCGGGGCGAGCGGGTAGAAGGAGCCGGTGGCGTCGCGGGCCTCGCTGACGCCGTCGGTGTAGAGCAGGACGGTGTGACCCGGGGGCAGGGCGACGGTGGCCGGCTTGGCGGGCTCGTCCTCGGGTCCGAGGTGGCCGAGGCCGAGCGGGAGTTCGTCGGCGCAGGCCAGCGGGGCGATGGTGCCCGGGCCGAGCAGCAGCGGGGTGGTGTGGCCGCGGTTGACGATCTCCACGCAGTCGGTGCCCGGGCGGTACTGGAGCAGGACGGCGGTGACGAACAGCTCGTCGTCGCCGCGGTCGGCGGCGTCGCGGAGCACCGCGCGGTCCAGCTGGTCGGCGAGTTCGACCAGGCCCGGGGTGTCGTGGGCGGCCGCCCGGAAGGCGCCGAGCACGTCGGCGACGGTGCGGACGGCGCCCAGGCCCTTGCCGCGGACGTCGCCGAGCAGCACCCGGACGCCGAAGCAGGTGTCGCACACCTCGTAGAGGTCCCCGCCGACCAGGACGTCGGCCTGGGCCGGACGGTAGAGCCCGGCCACCCGCAGGCCGCCGACCCGCTCGGGCACCGGCCGCAGCACGGTGCGCTGCAGGGTCTCGGCGACCGTACGGGCCTGCAGCAGGTTGCGGTTCTGCCGGGTGCGCTGCCAGGACAGGGCGGTGCCCATCGCCCCGGAGAGCGCGGTGGCGATGTAGACCCAGACGTGGTGCTGCTCGTTGATGTGGCCGGCCCGCAGGGCCAGCAGCAGTTGGAGGCCCAGCGCGCCGACGGTGGTGCCGGCGGTCAGCGCCGGTCCGTAGCTGAACGCGGCCACCACGGGCAGGGCGGTGAGCAGGAAGCCGGCGGCGACCGCGTCCGGGACGACGGCCTCCGCGATCAGGTCCAGGACCAGCAGGATCACCGGCAGCCAGGGCACCCAGCGCGGCGGCCGCTGCTGCGCGACCGCGAGCTGCGGCGGGCGGGGTGCTGACACGGTGGGGGCCTCCTGGCTGACCGGCCATGGGGGTTCGCGAGGAATGACCGGATTCGTCCCTCCATGCTCCCCCACGGACGGCCCAGCCACGAACGGCCGAACGTCCCGGTTTCCCGCCGGCGGACCGGACCGGAGCGGTCCGGAGCGGTCCGGAGCGGTCCGGAGCGGTCCGGACGGAGCTCAGCGGACCGGACCGGACGGGCTCACCGGCGCACGGTCACCGGACCGTCACCGGCAACGTCTCGTAGCCGCGCAGCACCAGTCGGTCACGCCGGGTCGGGACGCCGCCCGGGGCGAGCCGGGGGAAGCGGTCCAGCAGGGCGGGCACCGCGACCTCGCCCTCCAGCCGCGCCAGCTGGGAGCCCAGGCAGAAGTGGGTGCCGCCGCCGAAGCTGAGCGGCTGGCTGTCGGTGCGGCTCGGGTCGAACACGCCGGGGCGGTCGTACCGGGCCGGATCGTGGTTGGCCGCGCCGATCAGCAGGGTCAGCCCGCTGTCGGCCGGGACGGGCAGGCCCTCGACCGACAGGCCCTCCTCCAGCGCCACCCGCGCCGTCGCCTGGACCGGGGAGTCGAAGCGCAGCACCTCGTCGGTGAACCCGGCCGGGGTGACGGCGCCGCTGCGCAGCCCGGCGGCCACCCCGGGGTGGCGGAACAGCAGGGCGAGGCCGTTGCCGAGCAGGTTCGTGGTGGTCTCGAAGCCGGCCACCAGCAGCAGCACCAGGTTGGCCAGCAGCTCGGCGCCGGAGAGCCGCTCGCCGTCCGCGGCGGCGATCCGGGCGAGGTCACTGACCAGGTCGTCCTGCGGGCGGGCCAGCCGCTCGGCGATCAGCGCGGTGAAGTACCCGGAGAGCTCGTCGGCGGCGCGGTCGGCGCCGGCCAGCTCGTCGAGGTCCTGGACGATCTCCAGGGCGACGGTCAGGTCGGAGGCGAGGTCGCGGAAGCGGTAGCGGTCCCGTTCGGGGACGCCGAGCAGCTCGCAGATCACCCCGACCGGCAGCCGGAAGGCGAAGGCGTCCATGAAGTCCACCGGGGAGCCGTCGGCGCCCCGCTCGGCCATCTCGTCCAGCAGCCGGCCGACCGCCGCCTCCACCGCCGGGCGCAGCGCGGCGACCCGGCGGGCCGTGAACACCGAGGCGATCAGCGAGCGGACCCGGGGCTGGTCGGGAGCGTTGCGCTGGAGGATCGAGCGGCCGAACAGGGCGAGCGAGGAGTGTTCGGCGAACTCCGGGGCGAGGCCGGCCATCATGTCGGCGGTCGCCACGCCGAACGCGGGCGTGCGCAGCACCTTGTTGACCGCCGCGTATCCGCTCACCACGAACATCCCGTCCCCCGCCGGGGCCACCGGGCCGAGCTCGTGCGCCCGGGCGTAGAGCGGGTACGGGTCGGTTCTGCCCTCCGTCGTCATCAGCTGCTCGATGATCGCCGCGCCGTCCATGCGGTGCTCCCCTCCGACGTCCTGGTTCCTGGTTCGTGAACCGCGGTCGGACTCGGCGGAGTTCCCGGCGGCCCGGGAGCGGGCCGGGCCCCGATAGGCTGGCGGACATGGAGATCTGGATCAACCCGCGCTGCGGCAAGTGTCGGGCGGCCCTCACCGAGCTGAACGCCGCAGGGCTCGAGTACACCGTGCGCCGCTACCTGGAGGACCCGCCGACCGCCGCCGAGCTGGAGCAGGTGCTGGAGCGCCTGGGCCTGGAACCGTGGGACATCACCCGCACCGACGAGCCGGTCGCGAAGGACCTGGGGATGAAGGAGTGGCCCCGGGACGCGGGCGAGCGGGCGCGCTGGATCGCGGCGATGGCCGAGCACCCGGTGCTGATCCAGCGCCCGATCATCACCGCGGACGACGGGCACGCCATCGTGGCCCGGACGCCCGAGGCGCTCAAGTCCGTCCTGCCGTAGGACGTGACCGGGCCGTAGGACGTGACCGGCCGGTCAGTGGAGCTGGGTCCGCTCCACCGGTCGGCCCGGGTGCCAGTTGAGCACCCACAGGGCGTCGCCCTCCAGGGAGGTGTGCACCACCTGCTGGAGATCCAGCCGGAACAGGTGGAACGGGGTGGGCGGCGGCTCGGGCAGGTCGGCCGCGAAGGCGGCGAGCTCGGTCTCGTCGGTGACCTCCACCGCGCGGCCGGAGAGTTTGGAGTCCCCGCCCGCCATGGTCTCGTCGCCCGGGTGGGCGTGCAGCGCGAAGCGGGCGTCCCGCTGGAGGTCGCGCGCCTTGACCGCGCCGTACATCGAGCCGAGCCAGGCGTCGGCGCCGACGAAGTCGATCTCCGTGCCGCTGACCCGGGGTGAACCGTCCTTGCGCAGCGTCGCCAGGACGTGGTGCTTGTCGGCCTCGAACCGGGCGCGTACCAGGGCCGCGAGTTCGGGTGCCTCGTGCTCGAAATCCTGCCAGGTGGCCATGGCGCCAGTCTGGCACCCGGCACCGACGGCCGCCGGGTACGGGCGGTGCCGGGCGGGCGGCGACGGGCGCGGGTGGCGATGGGCGGGTGGGCGGCGGTGGGCGGGTGGTGCCGGGCGGGCGCCATCGGTGAGCGGGCGTTGTCGGTGGCCGGTGCCACACTGTCCGGGTGACCACCACGACCACGTACATCGCCTTCCTGCGGGCCATCAACGTCGGGGGCCGGACGGTGAAGATGGAGCGGCTGCGGGCGCTCTTCACCGAGTTGGGGCTGCGGGACGTCCGCTCGTACATCCAGAGCGGGAACGTCTTCTTCGGCACCGACGAGCCGGACCGCGCCGCACTGACCGCGCGGATCGCGGAGCACCTGGAGCAGGCACTCGGCTACCCGGTGCCGGTGCTGCTGCGGACGGTCGACGAGGTGGCCGCGCTGCTCGCCGCCGAGCCGTTCCGGGGCGTCGAGGTGACGCCGGACGTCCGGCTGGTGGTCGCCTTCCTCTCCGAGCCGCTGCCGGCCGAACTCGCGCTCCCGCACCGCTCCGCGAAGGGCGACGTCGAGGTGCTCGGCGCCGATCCGGGGGCCGCGTACATCGTGGTCCACCTGCAGGACGGCAAGTGGGTCACCAGGGAGATGTTCGGCAAGCAGTACCGGGGGGCGGTGACGTCCCGGTTCCTGCACACCACGGAGAAGATCCTGGCGGCCGCCCGGAAGGGCTGAACGCCCTGCCCACGGGCTGGAACCGCTCGGGTGGAGCGGGCGTCTGTCGCTCAGTGAGGCACGAAGTGACGGACGAACCACCCGCCGGGACACCGCGCGATCTGGACAGTCGGAGCCGCTCGATCCGACAATCGGGCCATGACGCAGCCTGAGCTCCCCACCGGCGCCGTCCGGCCCTCCGACGCCGAACGGGACCAGGCGCTCGGGGTGCTCCGGGACGGCGCGGGCAGCGGCCGGCTGTCGCACGACACCTTCCTCGGCCGGATGGACATCGTCCTGCAGGCCACCAGCCGCGGCGAGTTGGACGCGGCGGTGGCCGGGCTGCCCACCGGCGGGCCGGTCGAGCGCTTGGTCCTGCGGACGGTCGGCCGGGTTTCCGCCTTCGGTGGCCGGCTGAACCGGGCCTGGCGCACCGAGCGGCTGCCCGGGCTGAGCCTGCCGCAGGCCGGGGCCGGGCTGTTGACGATCGGACGGATCCCCGGCTCGGGGCTGCGGCTGCACGACGCCTCGGTCTCCCGGCACCACGCCGAGCTGCGACACGAGGGCGGCGGCTGGGTGCTGTACGACCTCGGGTCGACCAACGGCACCCATGTGAACGGGCGACGGATCGCGGGCGGGATCCGGGTGCGGCCGGGCGACCAGGTGCGGTTCGGCAACCTGGAGTTCCGGCTCGCCCCGCACTGAGCCGCCCCGGGACTTGCTCGGGCGGTCCCGCTCCCCCGGTCAGTGCGGGAACTGTCGGGGCGGGCGCTGTCGCGGCAGTTCGTCCCGGAACTCCTCGATCAGGGTGCTGATCTGGCGGGTCACCACGGTGTGCTCCAACCGGTCCAGGTAGCGGTTCTCGGCGGCCAGCGCCTCGACCGTGACCCCGAAGTAGAGCGTCATCAGCGGATTGACGAAGAGCTTCTCGCCCTTGGTCCGCTCGGTGAACCGCACGTCCCCGAACTCGCCGCGCAGTGCCGCCGCCACCGAGCCGTTGACGATGCTGGGGTGCTCGGGGAAAGCGGCCCGGGCGTGCTCGACCGCGTCCAGGTAGAGCGCGCCCTCGCGGCTGCCGCGCGGGATGGAGAAGGCACCGAGGTAGCCGCCGGCCCGGTCGAGCGCGGCGAGGTTCTCCAGCACCAGGGCGTGGTTGACGCCGTGGTGGGCGTCGATGCCGAAGCCCAGGCAGGCGACCAGCCGTTCGGGCACCTCCGTCAGGCCCGCCACCGCGGCCAGGCTCGCCATGTCCTCCTCGGGGGTGCCGAGTCCGGCCTCGTCGCCGCGCATCAGGATGTCGGTGCCGCCGTCCACCAGCAGGACCGCGTCCACGCCCAGGTGGGCGACGAGTCTGCGGTAGGCCTCGCGCAGCAGCCGGACGCCGACCGTCGGGAAGGCCCACACGGTGTCGGGCATTCCGTGCAGGCGCAGCCAGCGGGCCAGGGTGCGTTCCGGGAAGTAGCCCTCGGGAGCAGGGGTGTCGGGCCCGATCCGGGCCAGGTCGGGCTCGTGCCAGACCTCTCCGGGCAGGCCGTAGAGGTGGGTGAAGGAGAGGTTGGCCAGGTGCACCTCCTTGCCCGCGGCACGCAGGGCGAGGGCGATCGGCAGCCCGGCGTACACGTCGAAGCCGCCGCCGGCTCCGGCGATCAGGATGCGCTCGGCGGCCAACAGTCGGGTGATCAGCGGGGGTTGCAGCAGAGAGATCATCGGCGGACGGTAGCGCACCGGCGCGGACCGCGGACCGGAATTGTCAGTGGTGGGTGCGAGGATCCCGGCATGACCCAGGAGACGGCGCTCACCCCCGACGTGCTGCTCGAAGCCCGCGAGCGGGCTCGCGAGTTGATCCGGTGCGGCTTCCAGGAGCCGGACGAGATAGCCGAGTCCCTGGTCGAGGTCCTCGACGACCAGGGGCTGACCCAGGAGGAGGCGGAGCGGATCGTCGCTCCGCTGTGGAGCGAGAGGCTGGCCGAGCAGGCCGGGTGGCCGGAGTTCACGGACGTGGACCGGCTGGGGCAGGCCTTCGACCTGCTGGAGGATCAGGGCATCGTCGCGGCGATGGACTTCACCTGCTGCGCCGGTTGCGGCTACGCGGAGATCGGCGGCGAGGCCGACGAGGACTCGGTGGGCTTCGTCTTCTTCCACCAGCAGGACACCGAGGCGGCCGCGGCCGGGCACGGACTCATGCTGCGCTACGGCGCGTTCCGCACCGGGGAGGAATCGGACGAGGAACTGGACGAGGAGTCGGCGGCAGCGGCGGGGCGGCGGACGGTGGAGGTCGGCCGGGCCGTGGCGGCGGTGCTGGAGGCGGTCGGCCTTCCGGTGGAGTGGGACGGATCGCCGCAGAAGGCGATCCGGGTCGCTCCGCTGGAGTGGCTCAACCGGCTGCCGGAGTAGGGCCGGTACGGGCTTCGGCGCCCCGCCCGTCCTGGCGTCCTCGCGTCCTCGCGTCCGCCGTCCCGCCGTTCCCGCCGTTCCCGTCGTGTCCGCCAGTACGCCCGGGAGCGCTGCGGGACTGCGGGGTGCGGGACTGCGGGGTGCGGGGGCGCTGGCGTTCTTGTCGGTGAGGTGGCCGACGGTCATGTCCAACGAGTGCTCCCCGCCCAAGGCAGCGACGGCAACCGAGGTGCGACCGGGCATATGTCACCGACACATGCCACGCGCGTAGATCAACGGCCCGAAAAAGGACCCGGCGCTCAGTCGACCAGGCTCCCCAGACCGCCACCGTCCACCGGCCCCCACAGCGGCGCGGTGCAGCGCTGGTAGGTCGCCTGCCAGTGCGGCCAGTTGCGGGCCACATCGTCGTCGCACTCGGCCAGCAGCCGCTCGACCAGCACCGGGTCGACCCCGTCCAGCAGCCAGGCCAGCGCGTCCGGCGCACCCGGACCCTCCGCCGAGCGCAGCAGGTCGAGGAGTTCGCCGAGACCGCCGAGCCGGGAGTTGCCGGTGACCACCCGCTCCATCCGGGGCAGCAACTGGCGCTCCTCGATCCGCAGGTGGGTCTCCAGCCGGGCCGCCAGGTCCTCCATCGCGTACGCGACCGGCCAGGCGCTGCCGGTGTCCCGGCTGGCGATCCGGACCAGCGTGGTGACCCGGGTGAACGAGTGGTCCAGGTTGTGGTGATCGGCCTCCAGCCAGTTGAGCAGCAGGCGCAGCTCGGGCGCGAAGCGCCGCACGATCGGCCAGATCCGGGTGTCCTGCTGCTCGTGGTGGCAGGTCAGCATCGCGGTCATGAAGGTCCAGTGCCGCAGCATCGCCTCGCCCTTGTCCTCCTCGTCGGGCTGGAGCAGCCGGAGCGCGTTGGGCAGCCGGGCGAGGTCCCGGCGCAGGGCGGCGTGGACGAGCCGCAGCCCCGCGAAGCGGACGGTGAACGCCTCATCGTCCGAGGCCGGGCCGTACGCGTCCGCGCCCCGGTGGTCGACTCCGGGCTCCGCCTGGGCGGGGACGGAGGCGGCGGGCTGAGGCAGCAGGTGGATCGGCATGACACTCTCTTCACGACGTGGTGAGGCGGACGGGGGCGGCCGGTGAGGACCGCCCCATCCAAGGTGCTCGCAGTCGATCAGAAGCGAATCAATGTCCGATTGACGCGCAGGTCACGGGCCTGCGCGCGGGTTGGGCGCGCTCCCCCGGGACGCGCCTGGAAGGCACGCGGAACGGATCCGGAAGGACCCGGAACGGACCCGGAACGGACGGAGGGCCCGCCACCCCGATGGGTGGAGGGCCCTCTCCGCGCGGGTCGGCACCCGCCCGCGGCACGCCGTGCCGGCTCAGTCCGAGGCCGGCCCCGCCAGGTTGGCGGTGAGCCACTGCAGGGTGTCCGGGATCATCTTCTTGAAGTCCGAGGTGAGGTGCTTCCCACCCGGCTGCTCGTAGTACTGGATGGTCACCGGGGCGACGGCCTTGGCCACCCAGCTCTTGACCACGTCCTTCTCGTACCCGTTGGCGCCGCCCGCGGTGACGTACATCTTGACGTCGGCCTTGCCCTGGGTGATCAGCAGGTTGGGGTTGTTGGCCGCCTTCTCGGCGTCGTGGCCCTTCCACAGCCCGGAGTCCGGGATGAAGTAGCCGTCGATCGGCACCGCGGCCTTGTAGACGTCCGGGTACTGGAGGGCCATCTTGGCACTGCAGAAGCCGCCGGTGGAGGCGCCCATCACGCCCCAGCTGTCGCGGCCCTTCAGGGTGCGGAAGTTGGCGCGGACCCAGGCCGGGATGTCCTCGGCCATCCAGGTGCCCATCTTCGGCTGGCCCGGGATGTCGGAGCAGTCCAGCGCGTTCTTCTCGTCGCCGTTGAAGTTCTGCACCGGCATGATCATGATGAACGGGTGGGCCTTGCCCTGCTTGGCCAGCTGCTCGTCCACCTCCTGGATCGGCAGCTGGTTGTCGGTCCAGGTGTTGTAGCCGTTGCTCTGGCCGCCCGCGTAGAGGGTCAGCACCGGGAAGCCGGTCTTGGCGAACTTGGGGTCGTTGTACTCGGGCGGCAGCCAGACCCAGACCTGGCCGGTGACACCGGACTTCGCACCGGCCACCTTGGTCATCATGATCGGGCCCGCGCCGGTGTCCCGGACCTTGGTGAGGTTCGCGGCCGGACCGGTCGGCATCAGCACCTTCCCGTTGGCCGGGGTGGGCTGCTCGGCGGAGGGCGTCCCGGTGGTGCCCGCGAGCGGGCTGCCCGCGGCGGGGGTCGCCGCCGGGGTGCCGTCGGCCGAGGAGCCCTTCCCCTTCCCGCCGTCGGACCCTCCGCAGGCCGCGAGCGAGGCGGCCAGGGCGAGCACGGCGGCGCCGGTCAGGACGGCACGGGAACGGGACGACTGCCTAAGCACGGTGAGGACTCTCCGACCGATGTCGCGCCCGGTCCGTCTGACCGGGCGGCGGCCCCCCGGTGGGGCCGGACAGGCCCGGGGCGCGACGCTGTGCGGGCCCCGGAGCGACGGCGCGCGGACCCTCGCGGAAGCGCACCTTCCTGCGATCTTATGACGTGGCCCCGGCCCGGCCGGTTGCGAGGTGGCCACCGGAAATCCAATGTTTGTTCGCGATCAGGTAAAGGCCTTCACCGGTCCCGTCGGACGGCGGGGGCCGGACGGCGGGGGCCACAGCGGCCGGCCCCCCGGGCGGTCCGGATTTTGGGCGCTTTGCCCAGTGACGGCGGTCCGCACATCCGGAACGATCGCCTCAGCACGCCCGCCGGCAGCGTCCGGGCGGAGTGCGGCCGTGCCGGCACCGAGCCACCGAGCCACCGAGGAGAGCCACCATGCTCGAACAGATCGCCGTCGTCACCGGAGCCGGGAGCGGCGTCGGCCGGGCCGTCGCGGTCGAGCTGGCCGCGGCCGGCTGGCGGCTGGTGCTGGCCGGACGCCGCGCCGAGCAGCTGCGCGGGACGGCCGACGACTTCCCCGCCGGTGTGCTGCCCGCCCACGTGGTGCCGACCGACGTCACCGACCCGGCCGCCGTGGACGCGCTGTTCGCGACCGCCGCCGAGCGCCACGGCCGGGTGGACCTGCTGTTCAACAACGCCGGGACCTTCGGCCCGGCCGTCCCGGTCGAGGACCTGGCGGTCGAAGACTGGCGGGCGGTGGTCGACCTCAACCTGACCGGCGCCTTCCTCTGCGCCCGAGCCGCCTTCCGGCAGATGAAGGCCCAACACCCGCAGGGCGGCCGGATCATCAACAACGGCTCGATCTCCGCACACGTCCCGCGCCCGCACTCGATCGCCTACACCGCGACCAAGCACGCCGTCACCGGCCTGACCAAGTCGCTGTCGCTGGACGGCCGCCCGTACCGGATCGCCTGCGGGCAGATCGACATCGGCAACGCGGCGACCGACATGACGGCCGCGATGGGCGCGGGGGTGCGGCAGGCGGACGGCCGGATCGCGCCCGAGCCGACCATGGACGTCGCGGACGTGGCGCGCACCGTCCGGCACATGGCGGCGCTGCCGCTGGAGGCCAATGTGCAGTTCGCCACCGTGATGGCGACGGCCATGCCGTACATCGGCCGCGGCTGACACCGGGCGCAGCTGACACCGGCGCGGCCGAGGCACCCCGCCGGGCGGACAGCCGGGCACTCGGCGCCAGCCCGCTACTCGTCGTGCGAGTACCGGTACCGCAGCCCGCCGTCCGCCCCGTCCAGCCGGTAGACGCTGGTCGTCGGCCAGTACTCGCCGTCCTCGGCGACGGGCAGTCGGGTGCGGAGCACCATCCGCAGGGCGGGCGGCGGGGCGGTGGCGTGCACCCGCTTGCGGTGGCCGTCCCAGCGGCCGCCGCACAGTTCGAGGTCCAGGACGAGGGGGGTGGTTCTCATCCCGCGATGCTGTCAGCGCCGTACCCCTGTCGGGGGGTTTGGAACGGCTCGGCCACTCGTACGAGGGACCCCCGTCAGCCCTGGGCTGACGGGGGTCCGAGGGCCCGGGCCTACGACTGCCAGGTGTCGTTCAGGGTGACGTTCCCGGTGGCCGGCACCGTCGCCGTCCGGTTGGCGCCGGACTCCCAGGTCACCGCCCCGCTCGCGTCCTTGCGCAGGTACTTGTACTGGAACGGGGTGCCGGCCGGCAGCGAGAGCGCCAGCGACCAGACCGGGTAGCCGGCCGAGGAGAGCGGCAGCGCCTTGGCCGGGTCCCAGCCGCCGAGCGCCGGGGCGTCGCCGACCACGTAGAGGTTCTGCCCGTACGAGGTGGTGGCGTTGACGTTGAAGGACGCGCCGGAGGCGCTCGTGCCGGGCTGGACGTAGAGCGCGACCGCGTCGCCCGCGCCGACCGTCGCGGTGAACTGCCCGTTGGCGCCGACCTGGTACGTCGGGCCGGTGCAGCCGCCGCCGGGCTGCGGGTCGCCGTGCTGGACGTCGCAGTAGGTGCCGGCCGGCAGCCCGGTCTGGAAGGTCTGGGTGATCGCGCCGGTCTCGTGGTTGATCGCGACGTAGCCCCGGTTGCCGCGGCCGAAGGCGATCGCGTTGTTGCCGTTGGACCACCAGTCGGTCACCCCGGTGCCCGCGACCGCGTTGCGGAAGCCGACCATGTTGGCGATCTGCCGCCAGGCGTGGGTGCAGTTCCAGCCGTCCTGGTAGCAGGCGTTGACGGTGCCGCCGTTGGGCGGGCCGTCGTCGGTGCTGGCGAAGGAGTAGCCGGAGTAGATGTTGGGCGAGCCGTAGGTGGAGGCCAGCAGGAAGACGTTGGCCAGGGTGTAGGTGTTGCCGTAGGTGTAGTTGAGGGTGGAGCCGTTTCGCTCGGTGTCCCAGTTGTCGATGAAGCTGCGTGCCTGGTTGCTCGGCAGGTAGCCCCAGGAGGCGCCCCAGCTGCTGAGGTTGGCGAGCTTGTCGCCGGTGAAGATGCGCTTGAGGTCGGTGCCGACCCGGAACTCGTCGACGTCGCCGTTGCCGGTGTACTCGGTGGGCTGGATGGGTTCGCCGGCCCCGTAGATGACCTCCTGCACCCAGTAGGCGTTGGGGTTGGCCATCTTGGCCTTGATGGCGGCGAGTTCGGTGGCTGCGATGTGCTTGGCGGCGTCGATCCGGTAGCCGTCGACGCCGAGCGAGCCGAGGTCGTCCAGGTAGTGGGCGATGGTGGTCTGGACGGAGCTGCTGCCGGTGTCCAGGTCTGCGAGGTTGACCAGCTCGCAGTCCTGCACGTTGGTGCGGTCCTGGTAGTTGGAGATCGGCTGGCGGCAGGTGTGGAAGTCCTGGTCCTGGTACGTGCCGGGGTAGTTGTACTTGGTGTAGACGGTGCCGCCGGTGCCGGTGCCGGAGCCGGCCGACATGTGGTTGACCACCGCGTCCGCGATCACCTTGACCCCGGCCGCGTGGCAGGTGTCGACCATGTTCTTGAAGGACGTGCGGTCGCCGAGCCGCCCGGCGATCTGGTAGCTGACCGGCTGGTACGAGGTCCACCACTGCGGGCCCTGGATGTGCTCCTGGGGCGGCGAGACCTCGACGAAGCCGTAGCCCTTCGGGCCGAGGGTGGTGGTGCAGGCCTGGGCGACGGAGTCGAAGCGCCACTCGAAGAGGGTGGCGGTGACGTCCTTGCCGTTGTTCGCGGGTGGGGAGGCCTGGGCCGCGGGGGCGCCGAGGGCGGTGCCGAGCGACAGCGCGAGGGCGGCCGAGGCGGCGAGCGCGCCGGCCGTACGGGCGGGCCGGCGGGTGGGGGTGGTGACCACGTCGTCTCCTGGGGGTGGCTGGGGTGGGGGACAGCCGGGAGTGAAGCCTGCAGGAAGTTTCTGTAACTTGCCGGAAACTTGCAGCGCTGAACCTAGGACGACGGGGAAAAGCCGTCAAGGTCCCGGGAGATACGTTTCTGTATCGACGGACAGTCGGCGGGCGTCCGGCGGGCGTCCGGCGGGCAGTCACTGGGCAGTCGTCGGCCGGTCGCCGGGCGCCGGCAGCCGGAACGGCACACGACAAGGGCCCGGCAGCCGTAGCCGCCGGGCCCTCACCTGTCCTGGTTCACCGGTCCCTCAGGAGCCGGCGCGACCTCAGCCGGTCTGGATCGAGGTGTCGTCGATCACGAAGCTCGTCTGCAGCGAGGAGTCCTCGGTGCCGGTGAACTTCACGGTGACCGTCTGGCCCGCGTAGGCCGAGAGGTCGAAGGTCCGCTGCTGGTAGCCGGCCGCCGCGTCCGCGTTGGAGTAGGTCTTCAGCGCGGTGCCGTTCACCGTCACCGCCAGCTTGTCGTACGCCGTCGAGCCCGACTCGGCGGTGTCGATGTGCAGCCAGAAGCTCAGCGTCGCCTTGCAGCCCGCCGGGATGGTCACCGTCTGCGACAGCGAGTCGGTGTGGGTGCTGCCGTACCCGTCCAGGTACGCCTTCCAGCTGCCACCGTGGGCCGGCTCGGAGGAGCTGTTGTCCACCACACCGCTCGAAGCCGTCCACGGCGAGGCCGTGCCGGTCTCGAAGCCCGCGTTGCCGAGCAGCTGGGCCGGGGTGCAGCTGCCGCCGCCACCACCGGTGACCGTCCAGGTGAAGCTGGTCGTACCGGACTTGCCGGCCGAGTCCTTCACCGTGACCGTCACGTTGGAGCTGCCCGCGGCGGTCGGCGAGCCGGTGATCACACCGGTGCTCGCGTTGATGGCCAGGCCGGCCGGCAGCCCGGTGGCCGAGTAGGACAGCGGCGCCGTCCCGCCCGAGGCCTTGATCTGCAGGTTGACCGAACCGCCCACCGCGGTGGACTGGTTGCCCGGGCTGGTGACACTGACCCCGCCCGGGTTGGGCAGCGAGCCGACGTTGACGGCGGCCCAGGCGGTGGCGACCGCGTTGTACTCGGCGCTGTTGGCGCCGTACAGGTCGGTGGCCGCGTTCAGGGTCGCGGTGCGGGCGGCGGCGTAGTCGGTGGTGGAGGTCATGTACGCGGTCAGCGCCTTGTACCAGACCTGTGCCGCCTTGTCCCGGCCGATGCCGGAGACGGTGATGTTGTTGACCGTCGGGCTGTTGTAGCTGACGCCGTTGATCACCTTGGCGCCGCTGCCCTCGGCCAGCAGGTAGAAGAAGTGGTTGGCGACACCGGACGAGTAGTGCACGTCCAGGTTGCCGACGCCCGAGTACCAGGAGTCGGCCGAGGTGCCGTCCTTGGAGGGCTTGTCCATGTACCGCAGCGGCGTGCCGTTGCCGTTGATGTCGATCAGCTCGCCGATGAGGTAGTCCGGCACGTCCTTGGACAGGTTGGCGTAGAACTCGACCATCGTGCCCATGATGTCGGAGGTGGCCTCGTTGAGGCCGCCGGACTCGCCCGAGTAGTTCAGGTTGGCGGTGGCCGAGGTGACGCCGTGGCTCATCTCGTGGCCGGAGACGTCGAGTTCGGTGAGCGGGTGGGTGTCGCCCGAACCGTCGCCGTAGGTCATGCAGAAGCAGCCGTCGTCCCAGAAGGCGTTGACGTAGCCGGTGTCGTAGTGGACCCGGCTCATCGCGCCGACGCCGTCGTTCTTGATGCCGTTGCGGCCGAAGGTGTTCTTGTAGAAGTCCCAGGTGACCGCGGCGCCGTACTGGGCGTCGACGGCGGCCGACTCCCGGTTGCTGGCCAGGCCGTTGCCCCAGGTGTCGCTCGACTTGCTGAACAGCGTGCCGTTGCCGGAGGTGCCGTTGCTCATGTCGGTGGTGTACTGGCCGCCCCGGGTGGCGTCCTTGAGCGAGTAGGTCGAGCCGCTCTGGGTGGTGGTCAGCGGCACCTGGCCGACGAAGACGCCGTTGCCGCTGCCGCGCTTGATGCCGTCGGCCTTGCTGAGCACGGCGCCGGTCTTGGCGTCGGTGACGACGTGCAGCTTGCTCGGGGTGCCGTCCGACTCGCGGCCGCTGACCACGGTCTCCCAGGCGAGCTTCGGGGTGCCGTCGGCGGCCCACACGACCAGCCGGGGCGCGCCGTCGACGGTGCCCTGCTCGGCGGCGAGCGCGGCCTCCTGGGCCTTCGGCGCGGCCAGCGCGGGGGTGGTGTCCACGCCGGCGAGGTTGGCCTCGCTGGCCTTGGTCACGCTCTTGGTGGCGCCCGCGGCGTCCTGGTGGACGATCAGGTCGCCGCCGAGGACGGGGAGTCCGGCGTAGGTGCGCTCGTAGCGCAGGTGGCGGGCACCGTTGGCGTCCTGGACGACGTCCTTGGTGACCAGCTGCTCCTTGCCGCTCAGGCCGAGCGCCTGGGCCAGCGAGGCGGTCTGCTGGTTCGCCGAGGCGATCAGCGCGGCCCGGCTCGCCTGCTGGGTGGCGACGGCGGTCGGCGCGTCCGGGGCGGCCTGTGCGATCACCGGTATGCCGGTGACCAGCAGCGCCGTGGTGGCGGCCAGGACGACTGCCGCCTTCCGGACGTGAGCGTGACGAGACATGCGGACTCCTTTTCCGACCGGCGCGGGTGCGCGCACGGTGGAGAGAACCTGGGCCGCGGGGTTGCGGCGCAGTGGGGGCCTCCGTCGGGTGCGACAGAGGTGCGAGGTGCGGTGCGAGGTGCGGTGCGGCGCAAGGTGCGGCGCGACGTGCGGTGCAAGATGCGGCGCAAGGTGCGGCGCGACGTGCGGTGCAAGATGCGGCGCAAGATGCGGCGCTCACGAGTCGTGCGGTTTCTTTGCAGGTTGGGACGCGCTGCACCTGAACTGGGGCAGCTGCACCGGGGGGTGGGGCCCCCTCGTCTGCAGCCGGAGGAATCGTGGCAGCAAACGCGTCGTTAATGACAGATGCATGCCACCGATTGGCCGATTAATTACCGAAACCGTATGCACGACGTTTCGTCAGTTGTGTTACGTCATGACGAAGTCTTGAACACGGTTTTCATGCCATCGACAAAGTTCGATCACCACCGGAGGTGACTGACCAGCACTCGGTCCCACCGCCGACCCCACCGGGCCTCCGGCAGCGCCGGACCGGCCCGGCACGTCACAGTTCCGGCCGTGCCACCACCTGATTCCGGCCAAACCCCGGCCGGAACGGAACCGGGCCCCGCACCGCCGGAACGGCGCTGCGGGGCCCGGGAGTCGGGGCCGGCGGAATCAGCCCTGCACGAACACCGCCACGGTCCGGCCCGGCACGGTGAAGGTGCCGGTCGCGGCATCGAAGCCGGACTGCTTCACCACCCCGTCCAGCCCGCCCGCCTGGACGGGGTGCAGTGCCTGGTTCGTCCCCTTCAGGGCCGCCACGGTCTGCGCCTGGGCGGTGGGCGTGGCGTTGAACACCACGGTGACGCCCTTCTGGGCCCCGGCCAGCCCGGTGCCGTCCAGGTGCAGGGTGATCACCCCGGGCGTCTCACCGGGCGTACCGGAGAGCGGGTACGACAGCCGCCGCTGGACGTCGGCCAGGGTCGGCAGCGAGAACAGCGGCGAGGACTGCTTGATCCGCAGGAAGTCCTGGAACTGCGCGCTGGTCGCCCGGATGTCGGCCGCGCCGACGGTCGACTCCGGGTTGGCCAGCAGGGACTTGGCGGCCGGCCAGAGTTCCTGGTTGTCCTTGGCCATCGGCAGGCCCCGACCCCAGCCGTTGCCCTGCGAGGGGTCCCAGTGGATCGCGTTGAACCAGTCCCCCGAGTCGTAGGAGTTGGAGTCCAGCGACTTGGAGCGCAGCAGGTCGCTGCCGGCCTGGGCGAAGCCGGCGCCCTGGGTGAGCGCGGTCAGCGACAGCCCGAGGGCCTGCATCCGGGCCCGGTCGGCGGGCGGGGTGCCGGCCGGCAGCTTGTACGCGAGAGCGTCGAACAGGTCGGTGTTGTCGTGGGCGTCCACGTACTCCACCGCCTCGCCCGGCTTGGCCGCGTACCCCGTCGGGGCGCCGTTGTAGTCGACCTGGGCGCCGGTGACGGCCTTGCCCGAGCTGTCGGTGAAGGAGTAGCCGGCCAGGTTGCCGGTCAGTCCGACCTTCAGCTGGTCCATCTGGTGCAGCAGCCGGGCCTTCTGCTCCTCCGGAGTGCCGTTCGCGGCCGAGCCGTTGGGGTCGGTGTACAGCCCGGAGGCGAAGCCCTGCTGGGGCGCGGAGCTCAGCATGAAGTTGCCACCGCGGGCGGCGTCGCGGATCCGGTCGTCGAAGGTGGCGATGCCGGTGCCGGCCATGTTGGCCTGGGTGGCCTGCTCGAACCGGGCGTTGTTCGCGACGGTGCCGAAGTTCCAGCCCTCGCCGTAGAGGAAGACGTTCTTGCCGTCCACCCCGTCCGACTCGGGCGTCATCTTCCGCAGCGCGGCCTGTACGTCCAGCATGGTGGACTTCGGGTCCAGGCCCATCAGGTCGAAGCGGAAACCGTCGACCTGGTACTCCCGGGCCCACAGCGTCACCGAGTCGACCACCAGCCGGTTCATCATGGCGTGTTCGGGCGCGGTGTCGGCGCAGCAGCTGTCCGTGGTCACCTTGCCGTCGGCGTCCAGCCGCTGGTAGTAGCCGGGCACCACCTTGTCGAGGACGGAGTGCTCGGCCTGGCCGCTGGCCGCGGTGTGGTTGTAGACCACGTCCAGCACCACCCGCAGCCCGGCCGCGTGCATCGCCTGGACCATCTGCCGGAACTGCACGGTACGGGCGGTGCCGTTCGGATCGGTCGCGTAGGAGCCCTCCGGCACGTTGTAGTGCAGTGGGTCGTAGCCCCAGTTGTAGGCGTCGTCGGCGGCGACGGCCGCCACGCACTCCTGCTGCTTCGGGCCGTCCGGAGGAAGGGACTCGAGGTCGCAGGCGGGCAGCTTCTGGTCCGCCCGGTTCTCGTGGATGGTCGCGATGTCGAAGGTCGGCAGCAGGTGGACGGTGGTCACCCCGGCCTTGGCGAGGTCCCGGAGGTGCTGCATCCCGGCCGAGTTCGACTCGGTGAAGGCCAGGTAGGTGCCGCGCTCGGCGGCCGGGACGCTGGTGTCCTCCACCGAGAAGTCCCGGACGTGGAGTTCCTGGATCTGCTGCTGCGCGGGCGGGATCGCCTTCGGGTGGGCCTGGTCGTCCCAGCCGGCCGGCTTGAGCTCCTTGGCGTCGAGGTCGGCGACCAGGCTGCGCTTGGAGTCGGTGGCGAGTGCCACCGAGTACGGGTCGGTGACGGTGTTGACCACCAGCTGCTGCACCGAGGGCGCCCAGACCTTCACCTGGTACAGGTAGTACTTGCCGTCCAACTCCTTCCTGTCCCGGACGACTTCCCACACGCCGGTCTCGTCGTCCAGCTTCAGCGGAAGCGTCCTCGGGGTGCCCCCGGTGGCGCTGTCGAAGACCTGGACGGACACCTGCTGGGCGGTCGGCGCCCAGAGCGAGAGCGCGACCTTGCCGTCGTAGTACGCCGGGCCGAAGTCCACCTTTCCGGTCCGGCCGGCGTACAAGTCGTCCAGCACGCCCGGGGTCTGCACCCCGGTGGCGGCCAACGCGGCGCCGCTGGGCAGGTGTTCGGTGAACAGCAGCTGGCCGCGCAGCGCGGCCGGGACGCGGGCGGTGTCCCGGGCGTCCACGGTGAAGGCCCGGTAGCCCGCCAGGTGGGGGTACTTGGCCTTCTGGGCACCGGTGAGCCCGCCCGTGACGGGGGTGAGCCGGATCCACTGGCCCGGCTTGGTCAGCACGCCCTTGTCGGCGCGGATGCCGCCCTGCGGGTCGTAGACCAGCTGGGCACTGGTGCCGCCGGCCAGGGCCTGGTCGGTGGCACCGTAGTTCGCCGGGACGACGACGGTCTTCGCGTCGATCCACTGGGCCTTGGCACCGGAGAGGTCCAACTGCGAGGAGGCGGCGGGGTTCTGCGGCAGCAGGTAGCCCTCGCGCCCGCCGAGGACCCACACCTCCCGGCCGTTGACGGCGAAGTCCAGCGACTGGTCGGCGGGCAGGTCCTTGTCGTTGCCGTTGTGGAGGATGTAGCTGAGGCTGGTCGCCCCGGGGGCGAGCGGCACCTCGAAGACGGCGCCGAAGGCGTCGTGGCGCGCCGGCAGCAGCGGCTTGCCCCAGTCGGTGGGGGTGGCGGCGCCGGTCCAGTCGTGCAGGCCCCAGCCGTCGTAGTTGCCGTCGGCCCGGTTGTAGTGGATGACGGCGGTGCCGGCGGGCGGGCTGTCAGCCGGGCCCGGGTCGGTGGTGCGGACGGTCGGGTCGCCCTGCTTCAGCCAGACCTCGCCGGTGGCGCCGACGTCGAGGTGCCGGTCGGCGTCCACGTCCTTGACGCCGTTCTTCTCCACGATGAAGCCGACGTCCGAGGCGCCGGGCTTGAGCCGCACGTACGCGAAGGCGCCGTACGCGTCCCGCCCGGTGAAGGGGTGGCCGGCGGGCCACTGGGTGCCCTCGCCGTCGGCGAGGTCGCCCCAGGCGTAGAGGTTCCAGCCGTCGTAGTCGCCGTCCGGCCGGTTGTAGTGGACGACGGCGTACGGGCGGGCACCGGCGGTGGGCACCGGCACGGGCGCGGGGGTGCCGGTGGTGAAGCTCGCGGTGGCGGAGCGCAGGTGGCCGCTGGAGTCCTGGACGACGGCCTTGTAGCGCACCACCGTGCCGGGGGCGACGGCGCCCAGGTCCTGCGTCACCGCGTACTTCCCGGTGTCGGCGGTGCCCAGGGTCTGCCAGGGCCCGTTGCCGATCTGGGCGGCGAAGGAGACCCGGTCGAAGCCGCCGCCGTCCGGCGTGGCGCCGATCGTCACGAGCCCGGTGGATCCGTCCGCGGGCGGCCGGACCGAGAGCTGCGGCGCGGCGGCGACCGGAGCGAGCTTGGCACCCGCCTTGAACACCACGGAGGACAGCGCCGGCACGGTCACCGTCACCTTGCGGTCGGCGCCGCTGGTGATCCGCGAGCCCGCCGACGGGTAGATCGGGTCGAAGCCCATGCCCGCCGAGAAGGTGTCCAGCGTGACGGTCTTCGCCTCGGTGGCGTTGTTGACCGCCACCAGGTACTCGACCTGCTGGCCGGCGTCGATCCGGGAGAAGGCGTACACGCCCGCGCCGTCGGCGGCGTAGCGCTCGATCTGCGCGCCGTCGGCCAGTGCCGGGTTGGCGCGGCGCAGCTCGGCCAGGCCGGCGATGCCCTGGTAGAGCTCGCCGCCCTGCCCGTACCGGTCGGCGGGGCCGGAGGGGCCGCCGAGCACCCGGTCACCGTTGTACGAGGCCGTCCTGGAGGCGAACATGTCCTGCCGGGCGTCCTTGTCGCCGCCCGCGCCGGTGAAGCCCTGCTCGTCGCCGTAGTAGACGACGGGCTGGCCGCGGGTGAGGAACTGAAGCTCGTTGCCGAGCCGGTCCTTCTTCAGCAGGGTGGCGTCGTCGGCGCCCGGGTTGTCGGCGAGCAGGAACGAGCCGAAGCGGCCCATGTCGTGGTTGCCGAGGAAGGTCGGCAGCTCGTAGGCGTCGGTGTCGGCGCTGGTGTAGCGGTAGTCCTGGCCGTAGACGTCGGCCAGGTTCCGGGCCGAGCCGCCCTGGGAGACGTAGGACCGGGCCGCGCCCTGGAACGGGAAGTCCAGGGTGGCCTGGAGCTTGCCCTTGGTGACGTAGGGCGAGGTGACGGCCGGGTCCCCGGAGTAGACCTCGCCGAACATGAAGAACTTCTTGTTGCCCTGCTTGGCGGCGAAGTCCTTGAGCGCGGGCGCCCACTGCTGCCAGAAGGCCAGGTCGACGTGCTTGACGGTGTCGATCCGGAAGCCGTCGACCCCGGTGTCCTTGACCCACTGCTGGTAGACCTGCTCGAAGCCCTTGACCACCCGGGGGTTCTGGGTGTCGAGGTCGTCCAGGCCGTTGAAGTCGCCCTCGGTGGCGGACTCGCCGACGAAGGTGGAGTCCCCCCGGTTGTGGTAGAGCGCCGGGTCGTTGAGCCAGGACGGGGTCTTGGCCCCGGCGTCGGCCGGGGTGCGGAAGACCGGGGTGTAGGGGAAGGAGTCCTTGGTGATCTTCGGCCAGGGGCCGCGGGCGTCGGCGATCGCGGTCTCGTCGACCGGGTTGCCGTCCGCGTCCAGGGTCGGGTAGGCGCCGGTGGAGCGGTAGCCGTGCTGCTGCTCGGCGTCGTCGATGACGTCGGCGGTGTGGTTGGTGATGACGTCGAAGAAGACCTTGATGCCGCGCGCGTGCGCCTTGGCTATCAGCTCCTTGAGCTGCTCGTTGGTGCCGAAGTGCGGGTCGACCTGGGTGAAGTCCGTGATCCAGTAGCCGTGGTAGCCGGCCGAGGCGTCGGCCCCGCTGCCCTGCACCGGCTTGTTCTTGAAGATCGGGGCCATCCAGATCGCGGTGGTGCCGAGGTTCTGGATGTAGTCGAGCTTCTGGATCAGGCCGGCCAGGTCGCCGCCGTGGTAGAAGCCCTTGTCGCTCGGGTCGAGGCCGTTGTCCAGCCGTCCGCCGGTGATGCCACCGGTGTCGTTTCCGGGGTCGCCGTTGGCGAAGCGGTCGGGCAGGACGAAGTAGTACTGCTCGCGGGTGAGGTCGTGCCGCCCGGCGGTGGCCGCCAGCGCGGCGTCCGAGGGCGGGGCCGGCGGGGCGGCGGCGAGGGCCGCGGGGGCGCCGCCGAGGGTGGCGGCGGTCAGCGCGGCGGCCAGCAGCGCGGCCGTGCGGCCGGGTCTGCGCCGGCCGGTGCGCGGTGGAGCGGGGCTCCGCCTGGGGCGGAGCGCGGCATCGGTCACTGAGGGGCTCCCTTAGGGGAAGGGGCGATCGATTTCCCAGGAAGCTAGCGGCCTGCAATATGTTTCAGCAAGATGCAGAAACGGTTTCGTGCCGGGAAAATCCAGGCCGCCGGCCCTCCCGGCGACCCCGGTTACGTCCCAACGGCGGACGGCGTGACAATGGGACGTATGTCCGTCCCACCGGTAACCACCAGACCCGATCGCACCCCCTACCCCGGTGGGATCCGCCCCCTACCCCTGGAGGGGGACATCCGGTGAAGAATCCACTTCCAGAGGATGAGCAGACGGCTACGAGCGGTCTGGCAGACTTCTCGCCCATGGGGGAACCGACCGAGATCCAGCGAGACGACACCGGGCGCGCCGCCGCGGCCCACGGTGGCGGTTCCGAGGCAGCCGGGGCCACCGCGGCCCGGCGGCCCGAAGGAGCCACCCGTGCCGCCCAGTCCCGCACCGCCGCCCTGCGCAACCGCGTCCGCGACCAGCGCCGCTCACCGGCCCGGCCGCGGATCTGGTTCGAGCTGGCGCTGATCGGGATCAGCTACTGGCTCTACTCGATCGTCCGCAACGCCGTCCCCGAGCAGGAGGCGGTGGCCCAGCGGAACGCGAGCTGGATCTGGGATCTGGAGCACCACCTCGGCATCGCCGTGGAGCGCTCGATCAACCACGCCGCGGACAGCGTCGGGTGGCTCATCACCGGGATGAACTACTACTACGCGACGCTGCACTTCATCATCACGATCGGCGTGCTGGTCTGGCTCTACCGCAGCCACCCCGGCCGCTACGTCGCGGCCCGCACGGTGCTGTTCGTCACCACCGGGATCGCGCTGGTCGGCTTCTACTTCTTCCCGCTGGCCCCGCCCCGGCTGATGACCGACGGCGGCTTCATCGACACCGTGCAGACCCACCACACCTGGGGCTCGTTCGCCTCCGGTCCGGCCGCGCACGTCTCCAACCTGTACGCGGCGATGCCCTCGATGCACATCGGCTGGTCGACCTGGTGCGGCCTGGCGATCTTCTTCCTGGCCCGGCGGACCTGGGTCCGGGTGCTCGGCCTGCTGTACCCGCTGGCCACCCTGACGGTCATCATCTCGACCGCCAACCACTTCTGGATGGACGCCGTCGGCGGCTTGATCTGCCTGACGGTCGGCTTCCTCGCCGCCCGCTGGCTCTACCACGAGTGGGTGTACAAGCTGCCCCGGGTGCCCGCCCGGGAGACCGCGGACCAGCCGGTCACCGTCCCCGAGCAGTGGAGCGAGCCGGCCGTCAGCAGCGCCCGGCGCTAGGGTCCGCCCGGCGCCGGGCTCAGCCCGGCGCTTGTTCTTGCCCGGCGCTTGGTCCTGGCCGGCGGACCTTGCCGCGCAGAACGACGAGGGGCCCCTGACCGGGGCCCCTCTCGCGTCGGCGGCAAGAGCCGGTACGGGCGGCCGCGCGGAGGCTCAGCCCGTCCCGTAGAACAGCCGGTCCACCACCGCCCGGGCCCGCCGGGTGGTGCGCCGGTAGTCGTCCACCAGCTCCCCGCTGTGCCCGGCGCCGTACCCGAGGTAGCGGGCCACCCCGGCCAGCTCCCGGGCCTCCCCCGGGAAGCTGTCCCCCGGCCGCCCGCGCACCAGCATCACCGCGGAGCGCACCCGGGAGGCCAGCACCCAGGCCGCCTCCAGCACCTCCGCGTCGGCCGGCTCCACCAGCCCGGCCCCGGCGGCGGCCGCCAGCGCGGCCCTGGTCCGGGTGGTGCGCAGCCCCGGCACCTCGTGCCCGTGCTGGAGCTGGAGCAGTTGCACCGTCCACTCCACGTCCGCCAGCCCGCCCCGGCCGATCTTGGTGTGGGTGGTCGGGTCGGCGCCGCGCGGCAGCCGCTCGGCCTCGATCCGCGCCTTGATCCGGCGGATCTCCACCAGGTCCCGTTCCGGCACCCCGGCTCCCGGGTAGCGCAGCGGGTCGATCAGCTGCCGGAACCGCGCGCCCAGCTCCTCGTCCCCGGCCACCGGCTCGGCCCGCAGCAGTGCCTGGCTCTCCCAGGCGTGCGACCAGCGCCGGTAGTACGCCGCGTACGAGGCCAGGGTGCGCACCAGCGGGCCGCTGCGCCCCTCCGGCCGGAGGTCGGCGTCGACCAGCAGTGGCGGTTCGGTGGACGGCGCGGCCAGCAGGGTGCGCAACTCGTTGCAGACCGCCTGGGCCGCCTTGGCCGCCTCCTGCTCCAGCGAGCCGAGCAGCGGCTCGTGGACGAGGAGCACGTCCGCGTCGGAGCCGTAGCCCAGCTCGTGCCCGCCGAAACGGCCCATCGCGATCACCGCGATCCGGGTGGGCAGGTCCCCGTGCTCGGCCTCCCAGCCGGCGACACAGGCGCGCAGCGCGCCCTGGAGGGTGGCGGCGTTGAGCGCGGTGAGCGCCTCCCCCGCGGCGTCCAGGGCCTCGGCCGGGTCCTCGCCGAGCCGGCCGAGCACGTCCGCGGCGGCGGTCCGGAACAGCTCCCGGCGGCGCACCGAGCGGGCGGCGGCCACCGCGGCGCCGGTCGAGCCGGCCCGGCCGACGGCGGCCAGTATCTCCGACTGGAGGGCCGCCCGGCCGCGCGGTACCAGGCCCTGGGGGTCGCCCAGCATGGCCACCGCCTCGGGGGCGCGCAGCAGCAGGTCGGGGCCGAGCCGGCCGGCCGACAGCACCCGGGCCAGCTGCTCGGCGGCGGCGCTCTCGTCGCGCAGCAGCCGCAGGTACCAGGGGGTGCGGCCGAGCGCGTCGGAGACCTGGCGGAAGTTGAGCAGCCCGGCGTCCGGGTCGGCGGATTCGGCGAACCAGCCGAGCAGCACCGGCAACAGGGTGCGCTGGATCGCGGCCTTGCGGCTGACCCCGGAGGCGAGCGCGCTGATGTGCCGCAGCGCGGCGGCCGGGTCGGCGTAGCCGAGTGCCTCCAGCCGGGCCCGGGCCGCTTCCGGGCTCAACCCGGCGGCGCCGGGCGGCAGTTCGGCGACGGCGTCGAGCAGCGGCCGGTAGAAGAGCTTCTCGTGCAGCCGCCGGACCTCCACCGCGTGCCGCTTCCACTCGCGCTGCAGCGCGGCCACCGGGTCGGAGCGGGTGTCGTCGTTGATCAGCGCGGCGAGCGAGCGGGCGAGCCGGCGCTGGTCCTCCTCGGCGGTGGGCATCAGGTGGGTGCGGCGCAGTCGGTGCAGCTGGATCCGGTGCTCCAGCGAGCGCAGGAAGCGGTAGGCGGTGTCCAGCGAGGCGGCGTCCGCCCGGCCGACGTACCCGCCGCGGGAGAGCGCGGCCAGCGCCTCCAGGGTGTTGCCGCTGCGCAGCGCCTGGTCGGTGCGGCCGTGCACCAGCTGGAGCAGCTGGACGGAGAACTCGACGTCGCGCAGCCCGCCCGGGCCGAGTTTGAGCTGGCGGTCCAGTTCGGGGGCCGGAATGCTGTCGATCACCCGGCGGCGCATCTGCTGCACGTCGGTGACGAAGTTGTCCCGGGCGGCGGCCTGCCAGACCATCGGGGCGAGCGCCTCGACGTACGCGGCGCCGAGTTCGGCGTCCCCGGCGACCGGACGGGCCTTGAGCAGCGCCTGGAACTCCCAGGTCTTGGCCCAGCGCTGGTAGTAGGCGAGGTGGCTGGCCAGGGTGCGCACCAGCGGCCCGTTGCGGCCCTCGGGGCGCAGGTTGGCGTCCACCGGCCAGATGGTGCCCTCGCCGGTGGTGTCCGAGCAGAGCCGGGTGAGCGCGGCGGCCAGCCGGGTGGCGGCCCGGACCGCCTCGTGCTCGGCCACGCCCTCGCGCGGCTCGGCGACGAAGATGACGTCCACGTCGGAGACGTAGTTGAGTTCACGGCCGCCGCACTTGCCCATCCCGATCACCGCGAGCCGGCAGGCCGCGGCGGCCTCCGGGTCCTGTTCGGCGGCGAGGTCCAGGGCGGTCTGGAGGGTGGCGCCGGCCAGGTCGGCGAGTTCGGCGGCGGTCTGGGCGAGGTCGGTGGTGCCGGTGAGGTCGCGCGCGGCGATGGCCAGCAGGCAGCGGCGGTAGGCGATCCGCAGCGCGTTCTCCGGGGCGTGCTCGGTGCCCCGGACGCCTTCGGCGAGGGCGCGGCGGAAGTCCGCCGGGCCGGGGTGCATGTCGCGCAGCTCGAAGGTGACCAGCACGTGCCAGTCGTGCGGGTGCCGGGCCAGGTGGTCGCCGAGCGCGGTGGAGACGCCGAGCACGCCGAGCAGCCGGTCGCGCAGCGGCTTGGAGGTGGTGAGGGTGTCGCGCAGGGTGTGCCGCTCGGCCTCGTCGGCGGCCTCCAGCAGCCGGGCCAGGCCCAGCAGCGCGAGGTCGGGGTCGGCGGTGGCGCCGAGCGCGTCCAGCAGCACGGGGTCGTCGGCCAGGCCCTCCAGTCCGGGGCCGTCCAGTAGCCGGACCGCCTTGGCGGGGTCGGTGAACCCGCGCCGGACCAGCCTGATCTCGGGCCGACTGACCCGGCTCCCGGCCCGCTGCTCCTCCACCGCCATCGGCCCCTCCATCCGTCCGCCCCAGCAGGTTACGCGCCCGGGCGGCCGCGTGCCGGGCGTGACCGCCGGGTGGACGGGCCCCGCGCCCACGTGACCTCGCCACCGCCCCGCTCGTTCACCCGACGCCGCCCGTCCCCTCCCCGCCCTCACGGAGCGCCCGATGCCCCGCCGCCTGCCCTCGCTCACCGGGCTGCGCTTCTGGGCCGCCCTGCTGGTGGTGCTGTACCACCTCTCCCGCAAGGTCGGCGAGCTGCCGCTGCTCAGCCCGCTCGCCTGGTACGGCCGCTCGGGGGTGACGTTCTTCTTCGTGCTGTCCGGTTTCGTGCTCGCCTGGACGTACGACGGCGCCCCGGTCCGTGCCGTGACCTTCGCCCGCCGTCGCTTCGCCCGGATCCAGCCGCTGCACCTGCTGTCCACCGCCCTCTCGCTGGGCGTGGACGCCGTCACCGGCGCGGTGCTGCCGCTGGCCGCGGCGGCCTGGTCGCTGCTGCTGGTGCACCCCTGGGCGCTGTCGACCGTGTACGGGGGGAACCCGGCTTCCTGGTCGCTGGGCGCGGAGGCCTGGTTCTACCTGCTGTTCCCGTCCCTGCTGCGGCTGCTGGGCCCGCGTCCGCGGTGCTGGCTGCCGCTGGCCCTGCTCTGCTCCGCGCTCGGCCCCGCCCTGTGGGCCGCCGGCGCCCTGCTGCCCGCCGACCCGGGCCTGCGCGGCTGGCTGCTGGACTACCTGCCGCTGACCCGCACCCCGCAGTTCGTGCTCGGCGTGGTGACCGGCCTGGCCGTCCGGCACGGTCTGCTCCCCCGGCTGCGGCTCGCCCCGGCGGTCGCCGCCGTCCTCGGCTGGCACCTCGTCCTGGTGCCCTGGCACGCCGCCGTCCCCGACGGCCTCCGGTACGGCCCGTACAGCGCCTCGCAGTTGTTCCCGGCCCCGCTGTTCGCGGCGCTGCTGGTGGCGGCCGCCCAGCGGGACGCGGCGGGCACGGCGCCGCGGCTGCTCGCGGGCCGGGCGGCGGTGCGGCTCGGCGAGTGGTCGTACGCCTGGTACCTGGTGCACGAGATCGGCATCCGCTGCTGGCTGACCGCCGTCGGCCGCCCCACGCCGGGCGCCGCCACGGCGGGCGTCTGGCTGCTGCTGGCCGGGGCCTCGCTGCTCGCCGCCGGTGGGCTGTACCGCCGGGTGGAGCGTCCCTGCGAGCGGCTGCTGCGCTCCGGGCGCGCGGCGGCGCCGCTGCCGCGGGTGGTGCGGCAGCGGCGCGGGGAGGCGTCGGGGACTCAGACGTCGGTGGAGCCGTCCAGGTTGACGTAGGCGTAGAAGACGCCGACGTTGTAGCCGTCCTTCTGGGTGCGGAAGGTGGCCGTCAGGTCGGTGTCCCCGTTGCGCAGGAACGGCGAGATGTCCCAGCGGTTGGAGTCGTAGCCGAAGTTGTTGCGGTTGTACGGGTTGCGGGCGAACCGGTCGGCCGGGGTCAGCTCCTCGATGGTGGAGTTGAACGCGTCGTCCGGCGCGTGGTTGGCGTCCTGGAACAGCGCCGCGGGTCCGTTGGTGGACTTGACCGACAGGGTGTCGCCGGTCCACTTGAGGTCGCCGTCGTAGACGACGAAGCCGAGCTTGCCGCCGACCGGCCCGCTGTCCGGGGTGTGCAGCCCGGACAGCTTGATGTCCAGCGCCGGGCTGTCCGGCAGCTCCACCTGGAAGCCGTCCCAGAGGTGGATGTGGCGCATCGGCTTGCAGTCGTTCTCGTAGGCGACCACGATCGTCCAGCCGCCCCAGCTGTGCGGCTTCACCACCGAGTCCATGTTGGCCACGGTGTAGGTGCCGTTGCCGGCCTGCTTGACCAGGTCGGTGATGTCGGCGGACGCCTGGTAGCTGCTCTCCACGCTGGTGGTGATGTAGCCGATGGACGGCTGGTCGTTGGCGATGTTCCGGTACTGCGTCTCGCCCGGGACCTTCAGGTACACCTCGTTGATCTGGTTCTCCGGCAGCACGGTGTCACCGATGCCGCGGGTACCGCCCCAGTACAGCCGGGCGTACTTGACGGTGGACCCGTCGATCAGGCCGAGGTCGGCGGAGCTGGCGGAGTAGATCGCGTCGCCGAGCGGGCCGATCGAGCCCGGGTCGATGTTGATGTACTTCATCTCGTACTTGTTGTTGATCGGCATGGCGCCGAGGCCCTGGCGGGCCTGCTCGCAGGGCGGCTGCGCCGGGTCCAGCGGGGCTTTGGTCTCGTCGCAGGTCATCAGCGAGTTGCTGATCCGGCTGACGGAACCGTGGAAGTTGCCCGTGAAGCGGGTGGTGAACGGCAGCGGGTTCGAGGCGATGGTTTCGGCCCGGCTCTGCGGCTGCGACGAGTTCGAGCCCGAGCCGCGGGCGTCGGCGGGGCTGGGCGCGGCCAGCAGCTGGGCCGCCACGGCGGCGAGGGCGGCACCGGCGACGCCGACCCGGCGGGCGAGCAGACGGGCGGCGGCAGCACGACTGACGGATGACGAAGGCATGGGGACCTCTCTGGACGGAACGGGCTGGCAGGCTCATCGCACCACGACAATCCGTCACAGAATCGTCACATACCGCCATCGGGGGATCGATCTGCCGCAGATCCACCCATCAGGAGGGCCCGCTGCCGTCCGGTCGAACGACAGCGGGCCCGGGCGGGTTTGAACCGGCTCAGGGCGCCGGGAGCGACGGCCGGTCAGCCGGTCAGCTCTCCGTGGAGCCGTCCAGGTTGATGTAGGCGTAGAAGACGCCGATGTCGTAGCCGTCCTTCTGGGTGCTGTAGATGACGGAGATGTCGGTGTCCCCGTTGCGCAGGAACGGCGAGACGTCCCAACGGTTGGAGTCGTAGCCGAAGTTGTTGCGGTTGTAGGGGTTGCGGGCGAACCGGTCGGCCGGGGTCAGCTCCTCGATGGTGGAGTTGAAGGCGTCGTTCGGGGCGTGGTTGACGTCCTGGAACAGCGTCTGCGGGCCGTTGGTGGACTTGAAGGAGAGGGTGTCTCCGGTCCACTTGAGGTCCCCGTCGTAGACCACCCAGCCGATCTTGCCGCCGACCGGGCCCTCCTTCGGGGTGTTCAGGCCACCGAGGTTGATCCGGCGCTCCGGGCTGTCCGGCAGCTCGACCTGGAAGCCGTCCCAGAGGTGGATGTGGCGCATCGGCTTGCAGTCGTTCTCGTAGGCGACCACGATCGTCCAGCCGCCCCAGCTGTGCGGCTTCACCACCGAGTCCATGTTGGCCACGGTGTAGGTGCCGTTGCCGGCCTGCTTGACCAGGTCGGTGATGTCGGCGGAGGCCTGGTAGCTGCTCTCCACGTCGGTGGTGATGTAGCCGATGGACGGCTGGTCGTTGTTGACGGCCCGGTACTGGTTCGCGCCCGGGACCTTGAGGTACACCCCGTCGATCCGGTTCTCCGGCAGCACGGTGTCGCCGATGCCGCGGGTACCGCCCCAGTACAGCCGGGCGTACTTGACGGTGGACCCGTCGATCAGGCCCAGGTCGGCGGAGCTGGCCGAGTAGATCGCGTCGCCCTCCGGGCCGACCGCCCCCGGGTCGATGTTGATGTACTTCATCTCGTACTTGTTGTTGATCGGCATGCTGCCGAGGCCCGTGCGGGCGTCCTCGCAGGGCGGCTGCGCCGGGTCCAGCGGGGCCTTGGTCTCGTCACAGGTCATCAGCGAGTTGCTGATCCGGCTGATGGAGCCGTGGAAGTCGCCCTGGAAGCGGGTGGTGAAGGGGAGCTGGTTCTCGGCGACGGTCTCGGCCCGGGTCTGCGGCTTCGACGAGTTCGAGCCCGAGCCGCGGGCGTCGGCGAGCGTGGGTACGACCAGCAGCTGGGCAGCCACGGCGGTGAGGGCGGCGCCGGCGACGCCGATCCGGCGGGCGAGCAGACGGGTGGCGGCGGCGCGGCTGACGGATGAGGAGGGCATGGGGTCCTCTCTGGACGAAACGGACGGGCACGCCCATCGGACCACAACGTTTCGTCACAGAATCGCCACATACCGCCACCGGGGAAACGGTCCTCCCCAGATCCACCCAAGAGGAGGGTCCGCCATCCCCCTGAAGGGTGACGGCGGACCCGGAGAGGTTTGAAGCGGCTCAGAGCACCTGGAGGTTCTTCCGCAGCTCGAACGGGGTGACCTCGGAGCGGTACTCCTCCCACTCCTGGCGCTTGTTGCGCAGGAAGAAGTCGAATACGTGTTCGCCCAGGGTCTCGGCGACCAGTTCGCTGCGCTGCATCAGGTCGATGGCCTCGCCCAGGTTCTGCGGCATCGGCTGGATGCCGAGGGCGCGGCGCTCGGAGTCGGACAGCGCCCACACGTCGTCGTCGGCGCCGGGCGGCAGCTCGTAGCCCTCCTCGATGCCCTTGAGGCCGGCCGCGAGGGTGACGGCGTAGGCGAGGTACGGGTTGCAGCCGGTGTCCAGCGAGCGGACCTCGATCCGGGTGGAGCCCTGCTTGCCCGGCTTGTACATCGGCACCCGGATCAGCGCCGAGCGGTTGTTGTGACCCCAGCAGATGTACGAGGGGGCCTCGCCGCCGGCGCCGGCGGTGCGCTGGGAGCCGCCCCAGATCCGCTTGTAGGAGTTCACCCACTGGTTGGTGACGGCGGCCGTCTCGGCGGCGTGCCGCAGCAGGCCGGCGATGAACGATCTGCCGACCTTGGAGAGCTGGTACTCGGCGCCGGACTCGTGGAAGGCGTTGCGGTCGCCCTCGAACAGCGACACATGGGTGTGCATCCCGCTGCCCGGGTGCTCGGAGAACGGCTTGGGCATGAAGCTCGCGTGCACGCCCTGCTCCAGCGCGACCTCCTTCATGACCAGCCGGAAGGTCATGATGTTGTCGGCGGTGGACAGCGCGTCGGCGTAGCGCAGGTCGATCTCCTGCTGGCCGGGGGCGCCCTCGTGGTGCGAGAACTCGACCGAGATGCCCATCGACTCCAGCATGGTGATCGCCTGGCGGCGGAAGTCGTGACCCACCCCGCGCGGGGTGTGGTCGAAATAGCCGGACTGGTCGGCGGGGATCGGCGCGGTGCCGTCGCCGGGCAGGTTCTTCAGCAGGAAGAACTCGATCTCGGGGTGGGTGTAGAAGGTGAAGCCCTGGTCGGAGGCCTTCTCCAGGGTGCGCTTGAGCACGAACCGCGGGTCGGCGTAGGAGGGCGAGCCGTCCGGCATCAGGATGTCGCAGAACATCCGCGCGGTGCCCGGGGTCTCCGAGCGCCACGGCAGGATCTGGAAGGTGGTCGGATCCGGCTTGGCGATCATGTCGGACTCGTACACCCGGGCGAATCCCTCGATCGCCGAGCCGTCGAACCCGATGCCCTCCTCGAAGGCCTGTTCCAGTTCTGCCGGCGCCACCGCGACCGACTTCAGAAAACCGAGCACGTCGGTGAACCACAGCCGGACGAACCGGATGTCACGCTCTTCGAGCGTCCGAAGCACGAACTGCTGCTGCTTGCCCATGGGGACAGTCTCACCTCTGCTCTTTACGCGCGTGTTACGCCCGGAAGGCCCCCGAAAGACCTCGTAAAGCGATTGCCCCCCATCATGGCCGATCCCCGCGGACCACGGCAGGGCAGACCCCCGGTACGACGATCCTCACAGGACATTGTGTCAGTTAGACGATTAGACTTCCGGACATGCCCACTCTCCGTCTCGCCCTGAGCCAGATCGACCCCTGGGTCGGTGACCTCGCCCGCAACAGCGATGAGGTGGTGCGCTGGACCAAGCAGGCCGTGGAGGCCGGCGCCCAGCTGGTCGCGTTCCCCGAGATGGCCCTGACCGGGTACCCGGTCGAGGACCTCGCGCTGCGCCGCTCCTTCGTGGAGGCCTCGCGCGACGCCCTGGTCCGGCTGGCGGGCCGGCTGGCCGACGACGGCCTCGGCGAGGTGCCGGTGGTGGTCGGCTACCTCGGGCGCTCCGAGCACGCATCACCTCGACTGGGCCGCCCCGCGGGCTCGCCGCAGAACTGCGCCGCGGTGCTGCACCGGGGCCGGGTGCTCACCCGCTTCGCCAAGCACCACCTGCCCAACTACGGCGTCTTCGACGAGTACCGCTGGTTCGTCCCCGGCGACCAGCTGCCGGTGCTGCGACTGCACGGGGTGGACATCGCGCTGGCGATCTGCGAGGACATCTGGCAGGACGGCGGCCGGGTCAGCGCCGCCCGCGAGGCCAGGGCCGGGCTGCTGCTGGTGCTCAACGGCTCGCCGTACGAGCGGAACAAGGACGACCAGCGGCTGGAGCTGGTGCAGCGGCGCGCGGCCGAGGCGGACTGCGCCCTGGCGTACGTCAACATGGTCGGCGGCCAGGACGAGCTGGTCTTCGACGGCGACTCGATCGTGGTCGGCGCGGACGGCGAAGTCCTGGCCCGCGCACCGCAGTTCGAGGAACACCTGCTGGTCCTGGACCTCGACCTGCCGGCCGCCGACAGCGACCACACCGACGGCCTGCTGCTGAGCGACGGGCTGCACCTGGTCCGCACCGAGCTGAGCGACGAGCCGGCCCCGGTCCCCGCCGGGAGGCCCGCCGCCGGCATCGCGCCCCGGCTGTCCGACGAGGCCGAGATCTGGGCCGCGCTGGTCGCCGGCACCCGGGCGTACGTGGCCAAGAACGGGTTCCGGTCCGTGCTGATCGGCCTCTCCGGCGGCATCGACTCGGCGCTGGTGGCCGCGATCGCGGTGGACGCGGTCGGCGCCGACAACGTGCACTGCGTCTCGATGCCCAGCCGCTACTCCTCCCAGCACTCCCGGGACGACGCCGCCGAACTGGCCCGCCGCACCGGGCTGCACTTCCGGACGGTCTCCATCGCCCCGATGTTCGACGCCTACCTCGGCGCCGTCGAACTGACCGGCCTGGCCGAGGAGAACCTGCAGTCCCGGCTGCGCGGCACCCTGCTGATGGCGATCTCCAACCAGGAGGGGCACATCGTGCTCGCGCCCGGCAACAAGAGCGAGCTGGCGGTCGGCTACTCGACCCTGTACGGGGACTCGGTCGGCGCCTACGGCCCGATCAAGGACGTCTACAAGTCGCTGGTCTTCCGCCTCGCCAACTGGCGCAACGAGGAGGCAGAGCGGCGCGGCGAGGTGCCGCCGATCCCGGAGAACACCATCACCAAGCCGCCGTCCGCCGAGCTGCGGCCGGACCAGGTGGACAGCGACTCGCTGCCGGACTACGACCTGCTGGACACCGTGCTGGCCCGCTACATCGAGGACGACGAGGGCCGGGACGCGATCGTCGCGGCCGGCTTCGATCCGGCCGTGGTGGACCGGGTGGTCCGGCTGGTCGACACCGCCGAGTACAAGCGGCGCCAGTACCCGCCGGGCCCGAAGATCTCGGTCAAGAACTTCGGCCGGGACCGCCGGCTGCCGATCACCAACCGCTGGCGCCGCGGCTAGCCGTACCCGGCCGGGGCAGGCCGAGCCAGGCCTCAGCCGTACTTGTAGGCGGCGACCACCGCGAGGTGGTCGCTGCCGTCCCGGGGCAGGGTGCGGGAGTCGACCGGCCGGAGCCCGCCCTTGCTCATGATCTGGTCGATCCGCGCCATCGGGAACGCCGCGGGCCAGCTGAAGCCGAAGCCGTCCCCGGCCGCGCCCTGGGCCGAGCGCATCTGAGAGGTGACGGGCGCCAGGCTGCGGTCGTTCATGGTGCCGTTGAGGTCGCCGAGCAGCAGCACCTTCTTCACCGGCTCGGCCTGGATCGCGTCGCCGAGCGCCTGGGCGCTGACGTCCCGCTGGTTGACGGTGAAGCCGCCCTCGGCCTTCAGCCGCACGGACGGCAGGTGGGCGACGTACACCGCGAGCGGGCCCTGCGGGGTGCTGACCTCGGCCCGGAACGCCCTGGTCCAGCCCATCTTCAGGTCCACCGGGGAGGCGTCGCCGATCGGGTACTTCGACCAGAGCCCGACCGTTCCCTCCACGGTGTGGTGCGGGTACGTCCCGGCGAGCCCGGTCTCGTACGCCCGCAGCTGCGAGCCGGCCAGCTCCTGGAGGGCGACGATCTCGGCGCCGGAGGCGATCAGGCCGCGGATGGTGCCCGGCACGTCGGTGTTGCCGGCCTCCACGTTGTGGCTGACCACCGTCCAGTCGCCCTTGCCGCCGCTCTTGTCGGAGACCAGCCCGCCGAACAGGTTGACCCACAGCACGGTGGGCACCAGCAGGGCGATCAGCGCGGTGGCGGAGCGGCGCAGCAGCGCGGGCACCAGCAGCACCGGGACGGCCAGGCCCACCCAGGGCAGGAAGGTCTCCAGCAGGCTGCCGAGGTTGCCGACGGTGTTGGGCACATCCGCGTGGAAGGCCAGCAGCACCGCGGTGAGCAGGGCCAGCAGGGCGACCAGCAGCCCGCGCCGCCAGGTGTTGCCGCCGCGGGCGTCCCGGCCCCAGTCCCGCAGGCCGAGGAATCCGCCGGTACGGCCGGTCGCCGCGCTCGCACCGGCACGCGCCGTGGTCCGTTCGGTGCTGTCCGCCTGCGCCATGCCGTGGCTCCCGTTCGTTCGTGCCGTCGCCGGTCCGGGGTCCGGTCCGTGGGAGAACGGGCGCGGTGCCGGACCGGTGCCGGTTTGATCGGACTCCCGGCTCAGCCTATGCCGGGACAGACGCGCGGCTCCGGGAGCGGGTTCCGGCGTGGCCCGCTTTGGTGAGCCAGGCCACGTCCGGGCACGAAGGAGTGAACCTCAGCGGGGTGCGACGCCGTCGAGGACGGAGTCGACCAGCCGGCGCGCGAGGTTCGGGTCGTCCAGGTCGGAGTCCTCCGAGAGGATGCTGCGGTAGAGGATCGGCCCCATCAGCAGGTCGCCGAGCAGCTCCACGTCGAGGTCCTCACGGATCACGCCCTCGGCGACGGCCTGCCGGATCAGGTGCAGCCCGGCGTCCCGGCGGGGCTTGACCACCCGCTCCCGGTAGGCGGCGTGCAGCTCGGGCAGGGTCTGCATCTGCCCGAGCGCGGCCTTGAGCACCCAGCGGGTGCGCTTGGCCAGGCCGCGGCGGCGGATGTAGTCGACCATCGCGATCAGGTCCTCGCGGGCGCCGCCGCCGGTGGGGGCCGGCATCGGCTCCTCCAGCCGGCTGACCACCTCGACCAGCAGAGCCTCCTTGTTGGGCCAGCGCCGGTAGATGGTGGCCTTGCCGACGCCGGCGGCGGTGGCGATGCCCTCGATGGTGAGGTCGGACAGCGTGTTGCCGTCGGCCATCAGGTCCTCGACGGCGGTGAAGATGGCCTGCTCGGCGGCCTCGCTGCGGGGTCTGCCGCGGCGTACCGCCGCGCAGGGCTGCCCGGTGTCGGCGCTCGGCGTGTCCGTCCTCATCCCCGCTGTCTCTCCCTCGGTGGTCCGGGCGCGCGGGCGCCGTCGGTGGTTCCGTCGGTCCGGACGCCGGGGGTCCGCCCCCCGCCCGGGCCGGGGCCCCGCCGGCCGGAGTCACCGGCCGGCAGGGCCATTGTCGCTCAGTCGACCGCAGGTCAGGCGCCCCCGGGTCGAACGGCCGGGGTCAGGCGGCCGCGGACTCCCGGGCCTGGCCCGGCTGCTCGGTGGCCGGCCCGCCCACGGCGCCCGGCTTGCCCGGACCGCCGGGGGCGGCGGTGCGGCGCGGGAGCAGGAACCAGGCGACCAGCGCGCCGACCAGCGAGATGCCGACGGAGAGCGAGGCCACCACGTGCATCGCGTGGATGAAGGCGTCGTTCGCCGGTGCGATCAGCGCCTGCCCCTTGCCGTCCGGGATCCGGCCGGCGATGGCCAGGGTGGCCTCCAGCGACTCGCCCGCCTTGTCGCGCAGGTTCTCCGGCAGACGGGTGAGGGTGTCGGACATGCCGTCGCGGTAGACGGTGGAGAGCACCGCGCCGAGCACGGCGACCCCGAGCGAGCCGCCGACCTGGCGGAAGGTGTTGTTGACGGCCGAGCCGGCGCCGGCCTTCTCTCGGGGCAGCGAGCCCATGATCGCGACGGTCACCGGCGGCATCACGTGCGCCATGCCCGTACCCATCACCAGGCCGAGCACGATCAGCACCCAGATCGGGGTGGTGGCGGTCAACACAGTGTAGCCGACGAAGCCGAGCGCGACCAGCACCATGCCGCCGGCGGCGGTGGCGGCGACGCCGAGGCGCTCGACCACCAGCCGGGCCCGCGGGGCGAACATCAGCTGGGCGACGGCCAGCGGCAGCATCAGCAGACCGGCCTGCAGCGCGCTGTAGCCGCGCACGCTCTGGATGTAGAAGACGCCGAAGAAGGAGACGCCCATCAGCGCGAAGAAGATCACGCCGACCACCACCACGGAGGCGCTGAACACCTTGTTGCGGAACCAGGTGACGTCCAGCGCGGGGAACGGGATGCGGCGCTCGTACACGACGAAGGAGGCCAGGGCGACCACGCCGAGCAGGGTCGGCCCCCAGGCGGCGAAGGAGGTGAAGTCGGCCAGCTCACCGCCCTTGATGATGCCGTAGATCAGCGCGACCAGGCCGATGACGGACAGCAGCACGCCGACCGGGTCGAGGGCGCCCGGGTTGGGGTCCTTGGACTCGGGGACCAGGATCGCCATCGCGATCACCGCGACGATCACGATCGGGACGTTGATCAGGAAGACCGAGCCCCACCAGAAGTGCTCGATCAGCACGCCGCCGGTGATCGGGCCGATGGCGATGGCCAGGCCGACCGCGCCGGCCCAGATGCCGATGGCCTTGGGCTGCTCCTCGCGCTCGAAGACGTTCATGATGATCGCCAGCGTGGCGGGCATCGCGAGCGCGGCGCCGACGCCCATCAGGCCGCGGTAGCCGATGAGCTCGCCGGGCGAGCCGGACATCGAGGACAGCAGCGAGGCGATGCCGAAGACCACCATGCCGACCAGCAGCGCGAGTTTGCGGCCGAAGCGGTCGCCGAGCAGGCCCGAAGTGAAGAGCAGCCCGGCGAACACCAGGGTGTAGGAGTTGATCGACCATTCCAGGTCGCTCTGGGTGGCGCCCAGTCCGACCGGGGCCGGGGTCGCGATGGTCTTCATCGCGACGTTGAGGATCGAGTTGTCGAGCACGACGACGAGCAGGGCGAGCACCAGGGTGCAGAGGATCGCCCAGCGCCGACGGTGGATGGCTTCCGGCACACGGGGTGGCGCGGCTGCGGTGGTCATTGGTCTTCCCGTCCGTGTTGGCGTGGCACTGGCGGGCATTTGCGAGTCGCGGACGTCTCGTAACCCCCCGGGAACAGATTAGCGGCCAATACGATACGAGACGAGCCCGTTTCGTAAAAACGAGGCAAAGCCCGGCTGATGCCCCCGGGGCGCGTGTGGCGTGGATCGCACCCCGGCGGCGACACCCCTCTTTGCGCTCGCGCCGGGGCGTGCAAGCATGGAGGTGATCCGGGGACGCCGTACGGCGCCACGAGACGACAACCCTTCAGGAGTCCGTTCGATGAACGCTTCTTCGCCTTCGCCTGCCCAGAACCAGGCGTCGACCGCCACCCTCTACGGCGGGGTCACCAACCGCCGCGTCACCGTCCGCGACCTCGCCGGCGCCAAGCAGCGCGGCGAGAAGTGGGCGATGCTCACCGCCTACGACGCCCTCACCGCGGGCGTGTTCGACGAGGCCGGGATCCCCGTCCTGCTCGTCGGCGACTCGGCCGGCAACTGCCACCTCGGCTACGAGACCACCGTGCCGGTGACCATGGATCAGATGGTGATGCTCTCCGCCGCCGTCGTCCGCGGCACCCAGCGCGCCATGATCGTCGCCGACCTGCCGTTCGGCTCGTACCAGGAGTCGCCCGCCCAGGCCATGCACAACGCGGCCCGGCTGATGAAGGAGGCCGGGGTCGGCGCGGTCAAGCTGGAGGGCGGCGAGCGCAGCGCCCGCTCGATCGAGCTGCTGGTCGAGGCCGGCATCCCGGTGATGGCCCACATCGGCCTCACCCCGCAGTCGGTGCACGCCTTCGGCGGCTACCCCGTCCAGGGCCGCGGCGACGAGGCGGCCCACCAGCTGCTCCGCGACGCCAAGGCCGTGCAGCAGGCCGGGGCCTTCTCGGTGGTGCTGGAGGCCGTCCCGGCCGAGCTGGCCGCCCAGGTCACCGAGCAGCTGGCGATCCCGACCGTCGGCATCGGCGGCGGCCCGGAGACCGACGCCCAGGTGCTGGTCTGGACCGACATGGCCGGCATGACCGCCGGTCGGGTGCCCAAGTTCGTCAAGAAGTACGCCAACCTGCGCGGCGTCCTCGGCGACGCGGCCCGCGAGTTCGCGGCGGAGGTCCGCGGCGGCGCCTTCCCGGCGGAGGAGCACAGCTTCCACTGACGGCCCCTGGGCCCTGGCCCTCACGGCCCCGTTCCGAGCGGCTCGGAGCGGGGCCGCTGTCACGCCCCGACGGCGCCGGACGGCGGGTGACAGCGGCCTGACAGCGGGGCCGCCCCGGCGACAGGGGGCTGACAGCCGGTGCGGACAACCTGGAGGCATGACAGGAATCGCCACCGCCCCGAACACGCGGGGAACTGCCGGGAACGCCGTCGAGGTGCACGGCATCGTCAAGCACTTCGGCGACACCAAGGCCCTCGACGGCGTCGACCTCACCGTCCGCGAAGGCACCGTCCTCGCCCTGCTCGGCCCCAACGGCGCCGGCAAGACCACCCTGGTCCGCGTGCTCTCCACGCTGATCAAGCCCGACGCGGGCACCGCGTTCGTCGGCGGCTACGACGTCCTGAGCCAGCCCAAGCAGCTGCGCCGCACCATCGGCCTGACCGGGCAGTACGCCTCCGTGGACGAGCTGCTCTCCGGCTACGAGAACCTCTACCTGATCGGCCGGCTGCTCGACCTCTCCCGGCGCGACGCCAAGGCCCGGGCCACCGAGCTGCTGGAGCGCTTCTCGCTCACCGACGCCGCCAAGCGGATCGCCAAGACCTACTCCGGCGGCATGCGCCGGCGCCTCGACCTGGCCGCCAGCATGATGGGCCGCCCCCGGGTGCTCTACCTGGACGAGCCCACCACCGGCCTGGACCCGCGCACCCGCAACGAGGTGTGGGACGAGGTGCAGCGGATGGTCTCCGAGGGCAGCACCGTGCTGCTGACCACCCAGTACATGGAGGAGGCCGAGCAGCTCGCCAACGAGCTGACCGTCATCGACCGGGGCAAGGTGATCGCCAACGGCGGCGTCGCCGAGCTCAAGGCCAAGGTCGGCGGCCAGATCCTCCAGGTCCGCCCGGCCCACCCGGCCGAACTGCCGGAGATGGCCCGCTGCCTCCACGAGGCCGGGATCGGCTCCGCCACCATCTCCCCCGACGAAGGCCTGCTCGCGGTGCCGATCACCGGCGAGCAGCAGCTCACCGCGGTGATCGCGGTGCTCGGCGGCCGCGGTTTCGCGATCGCCGGCATCGACACCAAGGTGCCCAGCCTGGACGAGGTCTTCCTCGCCATCACCGGCAAGCCCACCGCCGACGCGGCCACCGCGTCCGCCGACGCCCTCGTCAAGGAGCCCGTCGCATGACCGCCGCCACCCTCACCCCCGCCCGGGCCGACCGCCTCCCGGCCGACGACACCCGGATCGGCCTGGCCGGCACCCTGCGCCACATCGGTGCGCTGACCCGCCGCAACCTGATGCGGATCAAGGCCGACCCGGAGTCGATGTTCGACGCCGTGCTGATGCCGATCATCTTCACCGTGCTGTTCGTCTACGTCTTCGGCGGCGCGATCTTCGCCCAGGACCCGGACCAGTACAAGCAGTTCATGATCCCCGGACTGCTCGGCCAGACCGGCATGACGCTGGCGCTGGCCGTCGGCACCGGCCTGAACACGGACTTCCAGACCGGGGTGATGGACCGCTTCCGCACCCTGCCGATCGGCCGGGCCTCCGTCCTGCTCTCCAAGATCGTCGCCGAGACCCTGCGCGCCCTGCTCTCCTCCGCGATCCTGCTGACCTTCGCGTTCCTCCTCGGCTTCGAGCTGAAGACCGGCCTGCCGGAGCTGCTGGCCACGGTCGGCCTGTCGCTGGTGTTCGGCATGTCGATCGTCTGGATCTCGATGCTGCTCGGCATGTCGCTGAAGAGCGCCCAGGCCGTCCAGGGCGTCTCCATGCTGGTCCTGATGCCGATGCAGTTCGGCAGCTCGATCTTCGCGCCGACCAGCACCATGCCGGGCTGGCTGCAGGCCTTCACCAAGGTCAACCCGCTCTCCGCGCTGGCCGACGCCTCCCGGGCCCTGCTCAACGGCCAGGGAGCGGTCGCCCACCCGGTGATGATCGTGCTGGTCTGGTCCGCCGCCTCGACCGCGATCTTCGCCCCGCTCGCCGTGGCCCGCTTCCGCAAGCGGACCTGAGCGAGCCGGGGGCGAGGACCGGCCGGCGGCCGTGGACAGGACGCCGGCCGGTACGCGGGCCGGTCGTACGGGTGACCAGGGGACGGGCACCCGTACGACCGGCCCCCGGGGGCGTGTCCCGCGAACCCTGCCGGGCGGGCGACGCCGGGGCGGCCTCAGCCGATCAGCTCCGTCAGCATCTCCTGGGTCTGCCGCTGAGTCAGCTCCTCACCGACCGCGTGCGCCGCCTCGAAGTCGGCACCGCCCAGCAGCTCCTGCAGGACGGCCGCCGAGCGCTCGCGCTCCACCCGGTCCAGGTAGCCGCCCTTCGGGCCGTTCAGCCGCGTGTGCGCGCCGATCAGCACGGCCGCCTGCCGGGCCCGCTCCAGGTCGCCGTCCCGCTGCGCGAACGCCCGCAGCACCCCGACCACGGCCGGCACCACCATGACCGTCATCTGCTCGGCGAACCCGCTCGCGGCCGTCATCGAGACCAGCAGTCGGCGGCCCTCGCGCAGCAGGGCGAGCCCCTCGTCCGGATCCCCCGCCCGGGCGACGATCCAGCCCCGGGCGCTGAGCAGCATCCCGCGCACGATGCCCGGCACGAACCCGGACGAGGTGATCGCGTCGAGCTCCGCCAGCTCCGCCAGGGCCTGCGGGTACTCGCCGCGCTGGGCGTGGATGCCGCAGAGCGTCAGGTGGCCGAACAGCAGGGCGCCGGTGTCGGACTGGTTGAGGCCCGCACCGTCGATGGCGGCCAGCGCCTCCCTGATGATCCGCTCGCCGAGCTCCAGGTCCTGCTCCAGCAGGGCGCTGCCGAGGTTCACCTGGAGCATCGGCACCTCCTGCGGTGCGCCCAGCTCCTCGGCCAGTTCGATCGCCCGCTCGTACGCCGCGGCGGCGCCCACGGCGTCGCCCCGGTTGGCCAGCGACTCGCCGCGGGCCGACAGCGCCTGGGACACCCCCCAGAGGTCGCCGGCCTGCTCGAACAGCTCCAGCGATCGCACGCCGTCCTGGATGCTCTGCTCCTCTCCGCCCGGCCAGTCGTTCAGCATCCTGGCCCGGACCTGGAGGGCGAACGCCAGGTCGTTCGGATCGCCGTGCACCTCGCAGCCGCGCACGGCGTCGTCCATCAGCTCCCGCATCGCCTCCAGCCGGCCGGCCAGGAAGGCGCCGAACACCCGCATCAGCCCCGGGAAGCGGTAGGCCTGCGGGTGCTCCGGGGTGTAGGCGTCCAGCAGCGCCTCCGCCATCCTGACCGCGTCCGGGTTGCCGAGCACGTCGAGGTTCCCCTCGAACATCCCGATCAGCCGGAACATCGCGACCAGCCGGCGGGCCTCCTCGACCACCCCCCGGGGCATCGGGACGCCGTACGCGAGCACGTTGCGCTCCAGCGGCACCGGCCGCGGGGCGTCCGGGCCGAACGGGTCCGGGCCGAGCGCGCCGATCGCGGTGTACCAGCCGCGGGCCTCCATGCCGTAGCCGCGCAGCGACCAGTACCAGCTCATGCCGACGGCGATGACCAGCGCCTGCTCCTCGTCGGCGCGGTCGACCGCGCGGCGCAGCGCGGCCCGGATGTTGTCCTGCTCGCGCTCCAGCACGGTCAGCCAGTGCAGCTGCTGCGGGCCGTGGACGTTGAGGTCGGCGGTGGCGACCAGCGCGCGGAAGTGCGCCAGGTGCCGGGCCTCGGTGGCGTCGCGTTCGGCGGCGGACTCGGCGAGGCGCTCGGTGGCGTACTCGTGGATGGTCTCCAGCATCCGGTAGCGCGGCTGGCCGGTGTCGTCGGCGAGGTCGGCCACCAGCAGGGACTTGTCCACCAGGGAGAGCAGCAGGTCGGCGACCTCCGGGGCGACCACCCCGGTGCCGTCGGCGCAGATCGCCTCGGCGTCCTCCAGCTGCCAGCCGCCCGCGAACACCGAGAGCCGGCGCAGCACCGCCCGTTCCCGCTTGCCCAGCAGCTCCCAGCTCCAGTCGACCACCGCGCGCAGCGTCTGCTGGCGCGGCAGCAGGGTGCGGCTGCCGGCGGTGAGCAGGGCGAACCGGCCGTCCAGGCGGTCGGCGATCTGCCGGGCGGTCATCACCCGCAGCCGGGCGGCGGCCAGCTCGATGGCCAGCGGCAGGCCGTCCAGGCGGCGGCAGATCTCGGCGCAGGCCTCCGGATCGCCCTGCGGGTCGAAGCCGGGGCGGGCGGCGGCGGCCCGCTCGGTGAGCAGCCGCAGCGCCACCGGGTCGGGCAGCGGCTCGACCGGCAGCACGGTCTCGCCGGGGACGCCCAGCGGCTCCCGGCTGGTGGCGAGCACGGTCAGCCCCGGGCACTCCGCGAGCAGGGTGTCCACGAGATCGGCGGCGGCCTGGATCAGGTGCTCGCAGTTGTCCAGGACCAGCAGCATCCGGCGGTGGCCGCAGTGTTCGATCAGCCGGCGCACCGGGTCCTCGGCGCGCTTCTCCATCACCTCGGCGACCATGCTGGCGCTGTGCAGCACGATCTCCCGCAGGCCGAGCGCGGAGACCACGGCGGCGGGGACGGCCTCCGGACTCTCCAGCGGGGCGAGTTCGGCCAGCCAGACGCCGTCCGGCCACTGCCCGGCGGACTGTTCGGCGCGGCCGGCCTCGACCGACAGCCTGGTCTTGCCGGAGCCGCCGGGGCCGGTCAGGGTGACCAACCGACGGGCCGTCACCAGCTCGCGCAGGGCAGCGAGATCGCTCTCCCGGCCGACGAAGCTGGTCAGCCGGCCGCGCAGGTTTCCGGTGGCGCGCGGGAGTTGGGCGGCGGACGGGGGCGCGACCGGGGCCGGGGCCGGTCGCATCCGCTCCGGCTCCGGCTCCGGCTCCGGCTCCGGAGCGGCTTCCGCCGACTTGAGCAACTCGGCGTGGAACGAACGGAGTTGCCGCCCCGGATCGGCGCCGAGCTCGTCCGCCAGGGCGCGCCTGGTGCGCTCGTAGTGCCGCAGCGCCTCGGCCGTACGGCCGCTCCCGTGCAGGGCCCGCAGCATCAGCAGCTGCAAGGGCTCGTCCAGCGGCTGCCGGTCGCACAGTTCGGCGAGTTCGGCGACCAGCTCCCCGGCCCGGCCGAGCCCGAGGTCGGCGGCTATCCGATGGCGGCGGGCCTCGTCCCGCTGGGACTCCAGCCGGGCGGCCGGCCCGCTGCGGTCCGGCAGGTCGGCCAGGGCGGGACCGCGCCACAGCGCCAGGGCGGCGCGCAGCCGTTCGGCGGCCAGCGCGTGGTCACCGGTGTCGAGGGCGCGGCGGCCCTCGGTGCTAAGCCGCTGGAAGTCGGCGAGGTCGGTGGCCGGGTCGGTCAGCCAGTACCCGGCCGGGCCGGAGCCGATCCGCTCCCGCCCGATGGTGCGGCGCAGCCGGCCGACCAGGGTCTGCAGGGCGGCCGAGGAGTCCTGCGGCGGCTCGGCCTCCCACACCTCGTCCACCAGCAGGTCGGCCGGGACCGGTCGGCCCTGCCGCAGGGCCAGCGCGGTGAGCAGCGCCCGCAGCCTGGCGCCGCCGAGCGGGACCGGCGTGCCGTCGTCGTGGTGGGCCGTGGTGGTTCCGAGGATGCCGTAGTGCACCGGTCCATTCTGGTCGATCGGCGGCTGCGAGGGCGCACAATTGTGCTGGCCCCCACCGGGCGCCGCCGCCCGACGGAACCGGGCACCGCCCCTCGGACGTTCCCCCTGGGCGGCTTGTCCGGCCCCCGGCCCGCCCGGCATGATCGGTCCCAGCCGGTAGTCCCCCGTCCCTCTGTTCACGGAGCCCCCACAGATGACCTTCGCCGCCACGCCGCGTTCCCGCAGCGAGGACCGCCGGATCAGCCCGGTGTTCTGGGTGCTCCTCGCCACCCTCGGCACCTCCGCCTGGGCGGTGTACTCGGGATACGGCAACGCCCGGTTCGGAGTGTTCCTGTTCGTGGTGTCGGGCTGGATGGTCTCGCTCTGCCTGCACGAGTACGCCCACGCGCGCACCGCACTGCACGGCGGTGACATCACCGTCGGCGCCAAGGGCTACCTCACGCTCAACCCGCTGAAGTACACCAATGTGCTGCTCAGCTTCGTCCTGCCGATCGTCTTCGTGATCCTCGGCGGCATCGGCCTTCCCGGTGGCTCGGTGTGGATCGAGCGCAGCCGGATCCAGGGGCGCCTCAAGCACAGCCTGATCTCGGCGGCCGGGCCGCTGGTGAACGTGGTGTTCGCGGCGGCGCTGCTGATCCCGGTCGGCGCGGGCTGGCTGGACGACTCCGACCTGCACGCCTCGTACTACGGCTACGAGCTGCCCGTCTCCCCGTTCGCCTGCGCCCTCGGCTTCCTCGGCCTGCTGCAGCTCAGCGCGGCCCTGCTCAACCTGCTGCCGGTGCCCGGCCTGGACGGCTACGGGATCATCGAGCCCTGGCTGTCGGCCAAGGCCCGGCGCTCGGTCGAGCCCTTCGCCCCGTACGGGATGCTCGCGGTGTTCGCGCTGCTGTGGCAGCCCGAGGTGAACTCGTTCTTCTTCGGGATCGTCCACGACCTGATGAGCCTGTTCGGCGTGGACACCGACTACGCGACGGTCGGCCGGTACCTGTTCAGCTTCTGGAAGAGCTAGCCCTGCTGGGCGGCGGCCGCCGCCTCGGCGATCTTCGCCTTGCGGCGGTTCATCCACAGCACGTTGCTCGCCACACCGGCGAGCGGGAGCCAGATCAGCCCGATCCAGAAGCCCTCGATCATCGAGACCACGGCGGCCGCCAGCGCGAGGACGACGACGAGCAGGGCGAAGAGGGACGTGCGAGGCATGGGGCGAGGCTCCTAGGACCGGGTACGGACGGCCGGGTCGCGGCCGGCCCCCATTGTCGCCGACCTCACCTCCGGGCTGGGCCCAGGGGGCCTGTCCTCAGGATTGCGTCGTCCGTCCGGCGGACGGCAGACGGATTCCTGAGGACAGGCCCCCTGAGGTGAGGCCGACACGACGCCGGTCATCGGTCGGTCACTACACGTCGGTGATCCGCAGGCCCGCGTGGGCCTTGTAGCGGCGGTTGACCGAGATCAGGTTGGCCACCAGCGCCTCGACCTGGTGGGCGTTGCGCAGCCGGCCGGAGTAGATGCCGCGCATGCCGGGGATCAGGCTCGCCAGCGCCCGCACCACGTCGGTGGCGGGCCGGTCGTCGCCGAGCACCATGACGTCGGTGTCGATCCGCTCGACCGACTCGTCCTGCAGCAGCACCGCCGAGAGGTGGTGGAAGGCGGCGGTGACCCGGGAGTCCGGGAGCAGTGCGGCGGCCTGCTCGGCGGCGCTGCCCTCCTCCGGCTTGAGCGCGTAGGCACCCTGCTTGTCGAAGCCGAGCGGGTTGACGCAGTCGACGACGATCTTTCCGGCCAGGTCCCCGCGCAGCGCGGTCAGGGTGGCGGCGTGGCCGTCCCACGGGACCGCGACGATCACCACGTCGCTCTCCCGGGCGACGGTGGCGTTGTCGGCGCCGCGCACGCCGAGGCCCAGCTCGGCGGCCGAGGCCTCGGCCCGGGCGGCGTCGCGGGAGCCGATGATCACCTGCTGGCCGGCCTTGGCCAGCCGCAGGGCGAGGCCGCGCCCCTGGTCGCCGGTGCCGCCGAGGACGCCGACCACCAACTGCGAGACGTCCGGCAGCTCGTGGGCCGGGTTTGTCGCTGATTCGAGGGAAGTCATGGCCCGATCTTCCCAAATCGCCGACCCGGCGCGACATCCTGGCCCGCATGGACGCGGTGAGAGTTTCGGCACTCCGGGAGCGGCTCGCGGGCACCGGCTGGCTGGAGGCGGTCGGCGGCTTCGCCGGCTCGTTGCGGCGCTCGGTGGAACGGCGCGGGGCGGGCCAGCTGCTGCTGGTCGGCACCGAGGCGTACGAGCCCTGGCACCTGGCCGCCCACCTGGAGGACGAGGCCGCCTGGTCGGCCGTCCCCCGGCTGGCACCCACCCTGCTGCGGCACCGGCCGCCCGCCGCCGCCCCGGCCCACCTGGCGCACGACCTGCGGCGGCTGACCGAGGCCGGGCGCGGCGCCACCGTGCTGGTGGTGGCCCCGGGGGCGGCCGGCGTCCCCCTGCTGGAGCGGGTGCAGGACGCCCGCCGGCACGGCGCGACGGTGCTGGCGCTGGACGGCACCGCTTCCGCCACCGGCGACCTCGCCGGTCTCGCGCACGAGCGGCTCGGTGTCGGCACCGCCGCCGAGGAGCCCTTCGACCTCGCCCAGCACCTGGTCAGCGCCGCCGCCGGGCAGCCGCCGGGCCGCCGCTCCGCGCTGGACCGGCTGGCCGGACTCGCCGGGCGACTGACCGCGGGACCCGCGATCAACCGCTGGTGAAAAACCCGTTGCGGGCGCGGAACCGACCGCCCGAGGATGGTGGTTCGTGAACGACGACGAACCACCGCATACCGGTCGGCCACGCGGCCTGCTGCGCTCGCTGACACCCGATCTGACGCCGTGGCGCGCCTCCCGCGACTTCCGCTACCTGTGGACGAGCGGCTGCGTCACCAGCTTCGGCAGCTTCCTGACGTACGTCGCCGTGCCGATGCAGATCAAGGAACTCACCGGCTCCTCCTTCGCGGTGGGCCTGATCGGCGCCGTCGAACTCGTCCCGCTGATCGTCTTCGGCCTCTGGGGCGGCGCCCTCGCCGACGCCCTGGACCGCCGACGGCTGGTGCTGCGCTCCGAGGCCGCACTCGGCCTGCTCGCCGGACTGCTGCTGCTCAACGCCCTGCTGCCGCACCCGCTGCTCTGGCCGATCTACCTGGTCGCCGCACTGGTCGCGGCCTGCGACGGCCTGCAGCGCCCGGCCCTCGATTCGCTGCTGCCGCGGATCGTGGCGCACCAGCACCTGACGGCCGCCTTCGCCCTCAAGTCGCTCTACCACAACGTCGCTTCGGTGGCCGGGCCGGCACTGGCCGGTGTCGTGGTGGCGTTCTCGGGGGTGCACACCGCGTACGCGCTGGACGTGCTGACCTTCGCCGTCTCGTTGCTGCTGCTCGTCCGGATCAAGGCGGTGCCGCCGGCCACCGGCGCCGAACGCCCTTCTGTGCGGGCGGTGTTGACGGGCGTGCGGTACGCGTGGAGCCGCAAGGACCTGCTGGGCACCTACGCGATCGACGTCTGCGCCATGCTGTTCGCCTTCCCGGTGGCCGTCTTCCCGTTCCTGGCCTCGGAGTTGGGTGCGGAGTGGGCACTCGGCCCGATGTACGCGGCCTCCGCCGTCGGCGCCCTGCTGGTCGGCGCGACCAGCGGCTGGGCGTCCCGGGTGCACCGGCACGGGCGGCTGCTGGTGGCCGCCGCGGTCGGCTGGGGCGCGGCCATGACGCTGGCCGGGCTGTCCGGGAACGTCTGGGTGGTGCTGCTCGGACTGGCGCTGGCCGGCGGCGCGGACGAGATCAGCGGGCTCGCCCGCTCCACCATGTGGAACCAGTCCATCCCGGACGCGGTCCGCGGCCGGATGGCCGGCGTCGAACTGCTCAGCTTCTCCGTCGGCCCCCAGCTCGGCCAGGTCCGGGCCGGCACCATGGCCGGCCTGCTCGGAGCCCGCGCCGCCGTCTGGACCGGCGGCCTGGCCTGCGTCGCCGCCGTCCTCGCCGTCGCCGCCGCCCTGCCCCGTCTGCTCGCCTACGACGACCGCACCGACCCGCACACCGCGGCCGTCCGCGCCGAGCACGAACGCACGGAACAGCAGACCGCCGCCCCGGCGTGACCGGTCGCCGCGCTACTGACCGCCCTCGTCCTTCGGCCGGTCGCTCCAGCGCGGGTCGTTCTGCCACTCGCGGTTGCGCTCGTCGGCGATCTGCAGGGCGTGGGCGGCCTCGTCGGGGGTGGCGTACGGGCCGAGGCGGTCCTTGGCCGGGCACTCGGGGCCCTCCTCGACCTTGCCGTGCTTGATGCAGTAGAACCACTCGCCGGGCTTGCCGGTCGGCTTGCGGTTGAATCCGAGGGGCATGGTGTTCTCCTGTCCGGACACAAGGGTCGGTACCGATCATTCCCCGGGCCGGGCCGCCCTGCACACCACGGGGGGAACCGCCGGGCCGGGGCGGGGGCGGGGGTGGCGACTAGACTCGCCGCCATGGCTCTCGTACCCGGCATCCAGTCCCCCACCCGCAAGGTCCCGGCGCACATCGCGCGCCCCGAGTACGTCGGGAAGCCCGCCCCGACGCCGTACACCGGGCCCGAGGTGCAGACCGCCGAGACGATCGAGAAGATGCGGATCGCCGGCGGGATCGCCGCCCGGGCGATGGAGGAGGCGGCCAAGCTGATCGCCCCCGGTGTCACCACCGACGAGCTGGACGCCGTCGCCCACGCGTACATGTGCGACCACGGGGCCTACCCCTCCGACCTCGGCTACCGCGGCTTCCCCAAGTCCGTCTGCACCTCCATCAACGAGGTGATCTGCCACGGCATCCCGGACTCGACCGTGCTGCAGGACGGCGACATCGTCAACATCGACGCCACCGCGTACATCCACGGGGTGCACGGCGACCTCAACGCCACCTACCTGGTCGGCGACGTGGACGAGGAGTCCCGGCTGCTGGTCGAGCGCACCCGGGAGTCCCTCGACCGGGCGATCAAGGCGGTCAAGCCGGGCCGTCAGGTCAACGTCATCGGACGGGTCATCGAGTCCTACGCCAAGCGCTTCGACTACGGCGTGGTGCGGGACTTCACCGGACACGGCATCAACACGTCGTTCCACTCCGGCCTGATCATCCCGCACTACGACAGCGAGCGGGCCACCGAGGTCATCAAGCCCGGCATGACCTTCACCATCGAGCCGATGCTCACCCTGGGCACCTACGACTACGAGATCTGGCCGGACGGCTGGACGGTCGTCACCAAGGACCGCAAGCGCACCGCCCAGTTCGAGCACACCCTGGTGGTCACGGCGGACGGCGCGGAGATCCTCACCCTGCCGTAAGCCCTGGCGTAAGTCCTGGCGTAGGTCCTGCGGCAAGTCCTGCGGCAGGTCCTGCCGCAAGCTTCTCCGCAAGCCCCGCCGTGACCCCGACCGGTGGGCGTCCTAGCCGATCAGCCACTGCTCCTCGGCGACGGCGCCCACCTCGGTGCAGGCGTCGGTGAGCACGTCCAGGACGCGCAGCGGGTCCGGCAGCGGCAGTTCGGGCCCGCGCAGCCACCGCACCTCGGAGCCGTCCGGCAGCGCGGCCGGCGGGAGCAGGGTGTACGAGCCGCGGCAGTGCCAGCGCAGACCGGGGTGCTCGGACATGGTGTCCGGGGTGGAGTCCAGCGCGCTGTCCCACCACTCGTCCTCGTCCTGGGGGGTGCCCCGGGTGGCGGTGAAGAACAGGTAGCGGTCCTCGCCGACGGCGGCGACCGGGCCCTCGACGCCCAGCGCGGTCAGCCGCTCCAGGGCGAGCCGGCCGGCCTCGGCCGGAACGTCCAGCACGTCGTGCACCCGGCCGGTGGCGGTGACGAAGTTGGCCAGGGGGTCGCGGGAGAGCCAGCGGGAGAGCTGCTCGGGGTCGGTGGTGGCCTGGGTCTGCCAGGCGAAGGAGACCGGGTGCTGGGCCGGGGCTGGGCAGGCCACCCGGTCGCAGGAGCACCGGTAGCCGGCCGGGTGGGCGGCGGGTGCGAGGGGGAATCCGGCGCGTACCGCGCCGAGCAGTTGATCGAGTCTGGCGGCCGGGTCCGCGCCTCCCGGGCGGTCCCGCTGTCGGTCACGCTTCTGCCACCAGGTCGTCCACCTGCCGCCGGCTTCCATCGGGCCCCTTCCGCGCAACTGCCGTGCCTGGTGCGACACAGCGTTCGACGTACCACTCCGACGCAACGCACGGCGCCCCCCGCTGCTTCCCCGAGGTGGTGCTCGGCCCTGCTGTCCGCGCCCCGCCGACCGCGGCCCGGGGTCACCGGACGGCCGACGCCGGGTCTCGGTACGCCTGTCGCGGCAGCACGCTGTCCGCGCCGGTGACGGCCGGAGGGCGCGCTGACACGCGCCCCGCCCGGCCCGTACGGGCCCGCTGACCCGGGGCGGACCCCGAGGGCGTAACAGGAAGGATAAGGGTGCGCGGGGCCTCCGGATGACCGGGGGCGGTGCCTCTCCGGTCACACTCCGGGCACTCCGCTCTCACCGGGCCTCCGCCCCGGGGTGCTCCCGCCGTGGCCACCGCGTGGAGGTGAGACCCTGGAGGGGTGAAGAGCGCGGACACCGAATTCGTCGGCGGGCCCCTGGACGGGCGGATCCTCCCGATCCCGCTGGGGCCGATGCTCGGCGTGCCCAAGAAGTACAAGGTCCCGGTCCCCGCGCACGGCGACGCCGCCGCGCGCACACTGGTGTACGTCCGGAGCAAGCAGACGCGGGGACTCAGCTGGTTCTGGCGCTACGAGTACGACGAGGCGGCCTCCACCGGACCCTCGGACTGACCGGCCGCCCGCTCCCCTTCCCCTCCCCGGGAGGTCGGCATGGCCAGGACGGCACGGCACCCCGTACGGCGCTCCAGGAGCCGCGCGCAGGCGGCCGCCCACCACAACCGGCAGGTCGCCGGGGTGACGGGGGTGCTGCTGCTGGTGGTCTGCCTCTACAGCGTGACGATCGGCCCGGACGGCTGGCTCTGGTTCGGCTGGGCGGTGCTGCTGCTCGCCTGCGTGGCCCTCTTCGTGGTCCGCCCCTGAGCAGCCGGCCGACCCGAGCAATGATCGGTCCCTCCGGAGTGCTCCACCCCTGAGCAGTGATCGACCCTCGGGCCGTGGTCGGCCCCTGAGCAGTCATCGACCCTTGGGCAGCGGCACCGCCCGTGTCACCGGCTGCCGCCGGGACCGGCCCCCCGCACCGGTCAGTCATCCTCTGCGAGGATGAGGTAGAGCTTCTTGCGGGCCTCGGTCAGCACCGCCAGGCCCTTGACGCGCTGCGCCTCGGTGCCCGTCCGCATGACCTGCTGGACCGCCTGCTCGACCGCGGCGAGCGCCTGGCCGACCTCCTGGACGGCCTCCCAGTCGACCTCCCGGCCGGCTTCGGCCCACGGCTCGGCGGGGCCGGCCTCGGCCTCGGCGCGGCCCTTCTCGGTGAGCGAGACCAGCCGCTTGCCACCGACCTCCTCCGCCGTGATCATGCCCTCCTCCTCCAGCAGTTGGAGGTTCGGGTAGATCGACCCCGGGCTGGGCCGCCAGGCCCCGTTGGTCCGCTCGGCAATCTCGGCGATCATCTCGTAGCCGTGCATCGGCCGCTCCTTGAGCAGCGCCAGCAGCGAGGCCCGGACGTCGCCGCGCCGGGCCCGGCCGCCGCGCCGCCCGTGCGGGCCACCGCGCCGGCCGCCGTGGCCGCCGAAGCCGTGCCCGAACGGGCCGCCCATCGACCGGCCGGGGCCACCGCCGCCGAACGGCGGGCCGAAGCCGCCGAAGGCCTCCCGCCCCTCGAAGCCGTCCCCGGGCATCCCCCGGAGCTCCGGGCCCGGCCCACGGCGTCGCCCGCCGCCGCGCGGGCCCTCGCCGCGAAATCGCATTCCTGAGCGCATGGCGCCCACCTCCTGAAGGTTCCATCTGACGCATCCGAGACAGTCGAGTCACTGTCTCGATAGTTCGACGATATATCGGTGACTGTCGCTCGTCAACGGATACCGACACGGCTCCGCCAGCGGCCCACGGAGTCCGGCAGGCTCCCGACGACTTACTGATCGCACGTCTACCGGGGTGCCGACAGCATTCGGGCCCATGAACGGACGATCACGCGTCGGCACCTGGCCGGGCCTGTCGGCCCTGGCCGTCTGCGCCACGCCCGCGGCTCCCTCGACCTCCGCGCAGGCCGTCACCACGGCCACCGACCAGGCATTCACGATCACCTTCGGCAACGACAAGTGCCTTGAGGTGGACGGGAGTTCCACGGCGAACGACGCGCAGGTCCGGATCTACGACTGCAACGGCTCCGGCGCCGGCGTCCGGACCGGCCGTGCGGCGAAGCACCGCGGCCTCGCCCTCGACCGTCGCCGCGACAGGACATCCTCCGGACGGCACCGGCCCGGACCAACCGATACGGTGACGGGTATGGCCGGTGAACGAGACCTTGCGACCCTGCTCCGCGGGATGCGCCCGCAACTCAACCCGGGGCGGTACGTCTACTGCACCCTCCCCGCGAAGGTGCCCGCCGGGATGCGGCCGGTGGTGACCGTGGCCGAACCCGAAGGGGTGACCGTGGTGGTCGCCCAGGACGAGGCGGACGCGCTCGGGCTGCGCTACGAGTACGTGGCGGCCTGGATCACCCTGCAGATCCACTCCGCGCTGGAGGCCGTCGGACTGACCGCGGCCGTCGCCGGGCGGCTCGCCGAGCGGGGCATCAGCTGCAACGTGGTGGCCGGCTTCCACCACGACCACCTGTTCGTCGCCGCCGACGACGCCGACCGCGCCGTCCGGGCCCTGGAGGAGCTCTCCGCCGGCTCCGCCTGACGCTCCCGCCCGGGTCCCGCCCGACGCCGCCCGCCTCCGCCCTGCGCCGCCCGGCCCGTCCCGCCGGACGGGCCCACCGGGTGGCCGCCGCCCGCCGGTCCTTCGACACTGGAAGGAGCCGCCCCGCCAGGGCCGGCCCCCACCGGAAGGAGACGGCCGCCATGGCCATCTGCGTCACCTGCGGCAACGACTACTGGCTCGCCTTCGAGATCAAGACGGTCACCGGCGACACCTACACCTTCGACAGCTTCGAGTGCGCGATGGAGAAACTCGCCCCACGCTGCGAACAGTGCCACGTGCGCATCGTCGGCCACGGCGTCGAGGTGGCCGGCATGTTCTTCTGCTGCGCCAACTGCGCCCGCGTCAACGGCGGCCTCGGCGAACAGATCCGCGACGCCGTCGGCTCCCGCCCGGCCTGAGTCGGGACGGGACGCACGAAGGCCCTCCGGCCGGCGCTACGCGCGCGGGCCGGAGGGCCTCCGACGTTCAGGGGGCGGAAGAGTCGGCCTGTACGCCGGGTTCTGTCACCCGGGTTGCTTGCGCGGCCCGGGGAGACGGCCATCCATCTAGGGCTGCCGTTGCCGACAGCCTCGTGCGGTCTACCCGCGAGCTCGGGCGAGCAGCCCTCGAACACTCGCGCACGGCGCCCGAAGGCACCGATCTTGACCTTGCTCCAGGTGGGGTTTACCTAGCCGGCCGGGTCACCCCGGTCGCTGGTGGTCTCTTACACCACCGTTTCACCCTTACCCACGCGCCGAAGCGGTGGGCGGTCTGTTTTCTGTGGCACTGTCCCGCGGGTCACCCCGGGTGGGCGTTACCCACCACCCTGCTCTGTGGAGCCCGGACGTTCCTCGGCGGGTCTGGGACCCGTCGCGACCGCCCGGCCGGCTCTTCCGCCGTAGTGGTCATGGTAGCCGCTCGGGCGGGGCCTCCCGCACCCCGGTCCGGACCACCGGCGCCTCCGCACCGAGGCGGGCCGCCACCCGGGCGGCCGTACCCGTCGCCCAGGCGCCCGTGGTGAGCACCCCGAGGACGAGGACCGCCCCGCCGAGACCGACCAGGATCCACCAGCCGGCGTGGCTGGCCGGGGCGAAGCCGGTCGCCATCGGGCCCACCACCGCCGAGGTGACGACCGTACCGATCACCGCGACCCCCAGCGACTGGCCGACCTGGCGGCTGGTCGAGGCCACGGCCGCGGCCACACCCGCCTGGGCCCGCGGCATCCCGGAGACGGCCGCGTTGGTGATCGGCGCGTTCACCAGGCCGAAGCCGAAACCGAACAGCGCGTAGGCGACCAGCAGTAGCGCCGCCGGGGAGTCCGCGGTCAGCCGGGTCAGCAGCAGTCCGCTGGCGGCCAGGCCCAGGCCGGCCACCACCAGCGGCAGCCGCGGGCCCCGGCTGCCGACGATCCGTCCGGACAGCGGCGCGCAGACCAGCATCAGCCCGGCCATCGGCAGCGTCCACAGGCCCGCCTCGACCGGGGTGTAGTGCCGGACGTCCTGCAGGTAGAGGGTGTTGAGGAAGAGGAAGCCACCGAGCGCGGCGAACGCGCAGACCGCGGTGACGGTCGCCCCGGTGAACGGCGCGCTGGCGAAGAACCGCGGGTCCACCAGCGGCTCGGCGACCCGCCGCTCCCACAGCGGGAAGGCGATCAGCGCGGCCACCGCGGCCGAGGCCAGGGCCAGGATCAGCGGGGACGTCCAGCCGCTGCCCGGGCCTTCGATGATCGCCGCGGTGCCGCAGCCCAGCAGGACGACCATCAGCGACTGCCCCACCGGGTCCAGCCGGCGCGGCCTGGGCGCGCGCGACTCGGGGACGTAGCGGACCGTCAGCAGTATCGCCAGCAGCGCCACCGGGACGTTGATCAGGAAGATCGACGGCCAGCCGGCGCCGTCCACCAGGAAGCCGCCGAGCAGCGGGCCGAGCGCCATCGAGATGCCGACCACACCGCCCCAGACGCCGATCGCCTGGGCCCGCTCCTTGGGATCGGTGAAGGTGTTGGTGATGATCGACATCGCCACCGGGTTCAGCATCGAACCGCCCACCGCCTGCAGCGCCCGGAACGCCACCAGCCACTCCAGGCTCGGCGCCAGACTGCACAGCAGTGAGCCCAGCGCGAAGCAGGTCAGGCCGATCTGGAACACCCGGCGGCGGCCGAAGCGGTCGGCCACCGAGCCGAACAGCATCAGCAGCGAGGCCAGCACCAGGGTGTAGGCGTCGATGATCCACTGCAGGCCGGAGGCCGGGGCGTCCAGGTCCTTCTGGATCACCGGGAGCGCGATGTTCACCACGGTGTTGTCCAGGCCGACGATGAACAGGCTCAGGCAGCAGATCGCGAGGACGAGCAGCCGGCGGCGGCGCCCGGCGTCGGGGACGGGCCCGGCGGGTCCGGGGGCGAGGGTGGGGAGCTGGGGATCGGGCACGGACCGATCCTCCCACCCCCGGGCCGGGGGCGGAGGACTCAGAGCGCCTCGAAGCGGACCGTCCGGGTGGCCGGGTCCGCCCTGCTGAGCCGGACGTCGATCTCCCGGCCCAGCGGCAGCCCGGCGGGAGCCCCGGCCGGCGAGCCGTTCACGGCCGCGTCGCAGCGGGCCCGGACGGCGGGCTCGCGCAGCTGGACGGTCCCCGACCCGGGGCGCTTGCCGTCCACCTCGATGACCACCGCCGAGAAGTCCTCGCCCTCCCGGCCGACCAGCAGCTCCGCCTCCACCAGGTCCACGCAGGCCCGTTCGACCTCGGCCGCCCGCCGGTCCCCGCTCGCCATCAGCGTCGGCACGGCCGGCAGCGCCTCCCGCGCCCAGCCCGGTACGTCCTCCCCCGCCGCCACCGCCGCGCACACCTCCTGGGTGAAGCGGTCGCCGAGCCGGCGCAGCGGTGCGGTGCAGTGCGCGTACGGGGCGGCCAGCGCGGCGTGCCCCGGCTCGACGGGGGCCGGCAGGCCACGGGACTCGTCGAAGGCGTGGTAGCCCGCGCCGCGCAGCAGACCCGTGCAGGCGTTCAGGAAGGCGGCGTTCAACGGCACCTCCGGATCCAGCGACCGGATCAGTTCCGGGTACGGGACGGCCTGCGGCCAGTCCACGTCCAGCGCGTCGGCGATCCGGCGCAGCCGCTCGTACGCGGCGGCGGGCGCCGCCGGCAGGGTGCGCAGCAGGCCGACGCCCGCGTCCAGCATCAGCTCGGCCGCGGCCATGCCGGTGAGCAGCGAGATCTGGGCGTTCCAGCCGTCGGCCGGACCGGCCGCGCGGTAGCCGAGCACGTAGCCGTGCAGGGTCTCGGTGACCTCCTGCTCGGGCACCGGCAGGCTGATCCCGCCGCGGGCCCGCTCCTGCTCCTCGCGCAGCCGGCCGACGGTGGCGAGGAGCGCGAGCTGCTCGTCGGCGCCGCCGAGGTCCACGGCCCGCTGGACGGCCGCGTAGTCCAGGCGGCGGTGCGAACGCACCAGGGCCCGTCGGACGTCCGCCAGCACCACGGCGCCGTCGGTGTCCAGGTCCAGTTGCCAGAGCAGGGCCGGGCGGGGTTCGCCGGGCAGCAGGCTGGCGGCGTCCTCGGAGATCCGGGCCGGGTGCAGCGGGACGCGGTGGTCCGGGAAGTAGAGGGTCTCCACCCGGCGGCGGGCCTCGGCGTCGATGGCGCCGCCCGGGCGGACGAAGGCGGCGACGTCGGCGATCGCGTAGTGCACCCGGTAGCCGCCGCCCGGACGGTGGGTCAGGTGCATGGCCTGGTCGAGGTCGCGGGAGCCGGGCGGGTCGACGGTGAACAGCGGCAGGTCGGTGGCGTCGTACTCCGGCAGCCGGGGGCTCCCGGCCGCCTCCTCCGCCTCGGCGAGCACCGCCTCGGGCCACTCGGTGTGGATCTCCAGGCGGGTGCGGAGCTCGGTCAGCTCGGTGTTGATCCGGGCGGAGTCGACGGCCTTGACGCGCAGTTTTCGGCGAGGCATGCAGGTCAGCGTAGGGCGAATCGGGTGATTCCGGACGGAGGCCTGGACGCTCGGCGCGGTTCCGGCGGCTGAACGTCCGGTACTACGCGCCCTGTGCGTGGCGCTGGGGGGCGGAGCGGCCGCAGTAGGGTGGCGGGGTTCGTCCGCCACAAACTGTTGAGGAGTCCGCTGTGCTGGTGCTGTTGCCGCCCTCGGAGGGCAAGGCCGCGTCCGGGGACGGCGAGCCGGTCGCGCTCGACCGGCTGTCGCTGCCGGGGCTGACGGCGGCGCGCGGTGCGGTGCTGGACGCGCTGGTCGACCTCTGCCGGGGCGACCAGGACACCGCCGCCGAGGTGCTCGGGCTGACCCCCGGGCTGCGCGGCGAGATCGCCAAGAACGCCGCCCTGCCGACCGCCGGGGCCCGTCCGGCGGCCGAGGTGTACACCGGGGTGCTGTTCGACAACCTGGGCCTGGCCACCCTGGACGCCGCCGCGTACGCCCGCGCCGAGCGCTCGCTGCTGGTGTTCTCCGGCCTGTGGGGCGCGGTGCGGATCTCTGACCGGATCCCGTCCTACCGCTGCTCGATGGGCGTGAAACTCCCGGAGCTGGGGGCGCTCGGCGCGTACTGGCGGGGCGCGACGGCCGCCGTGCTCCCGGAGGTGGCGGACGGGCTGGTGCTGGACCTGCGCAGTTCCGCGTACGCGGCGGCCTGGAAGCCGGCCGGCGAGGTGGCCTCCCGTACGGCGACCGTCCGGGTGCTGCAGGAGCGGAACGGCAAGCGCACGGTGGTCAGCCACTTCAACAAGGCGACCAAGGGCCGGCTGGTGCGGGACCTGCTGGTCGCCGGGGCGGAGCCGAAGACGCCGGGCGAGCTGATGGACGCGCTGCAGGAGCTGGGCCACCGGGTCGAGCTGGCGGCGGAGGGCACCGCGCGCAAGCCGTGGCAGCTGGACGTGGTGGTCACCGAGGTGCACTGACCCCCGGTTCAGCGGGGGTCAGTGCAGGTGGGAGCCGTCGTTGAGCAGCCGCAGCGAGGCGTTGCCGTCCGCGTAGTACTGGACGGCGCAGATCGAGGCGGCGGAGAGCTCCATCCGGTACATCGAGTCCGGCGGGGCGCCGAGCGCGAGGCGGACCAGCGTCTTGATCGGGCTGACGTGCGAGACCACCAGCACCGTCTTCCCCGCGTACCGGGCGAGGATCTTGTCCCGGGCGACGCCGGCCCGGTGGGTGAGGGTGGTGAAGCTCTCGCCGCTACCGGTCGGCTTGGCCTTGGCGGAGCCCAGCCAGGCCGACAGGTCGTCCGGGTAGCGCTCCTGCACCTCGGCGAAGGTCAGGCCCTCCCAGTCGCCGAAGTCGACCTCGCGCAGCCCGTCCTCGTACCGGACCTCCAGGCCGAGCCGGGCGGCGACGATCTCGGCGGTCTGCCGGGTGCGGCGCATCGGGGAGGCGACGACCGCCTGGATGCTGCCGCGCGCGGCCAGCGCCTCGGCGGCCCGCTCGGCCTGCCAGCGTCCCTTGTCGGACAGCTCCGGGTCGGTGCCGCCGCTGCCGGAGAAGCGCTTCTCCGGGGTGAGCGGGGTCTCGCCGTGGCGCAGCAGGACGAAGGTGGTCGGGGTGCCGAGGTCGGCGGGCGCGGCCCAGCCGGCCTTGGGGGCGGGCGGGCTCGGCAACGGCTCGATGGCCTCCGGGACGGGCTTCCGGGGCTCCCACCGGCGCCCGTCGCGGCCGGCGTCCATCGCCTCGTTGGCCAGCCGGTCGGCGTCCTTGTTCCGCTCGCGCGGGATCCAGGTGTACGTGACCCGGCCGCGCGGGAAGACGCTGCGCGCCTCGGCGGCGAGCGGCTGCATGTCGGGGTGCTTGATCTTCCAGCGCCCGGACATCTGCTCGACGACCAGCTTGGAGTCCATCCGGACGTCCACCGAGGCGTCCGGGTCGAGCTCGCGGGCCGCCTTCAGCCCGGCGATCAGGCCCCGGTACTCGGCCACGTTGTTGGTGGCGTGGCCGATGAACTCGGCGGCCTCGGCGACGAGCTGCCCGGTGTCGCCGTCCCGGACCACCGCGCCGTAGCCGGCCGGCCCCGGGTTGCCCCGGGACCCGCCGTCCGCTTCGACGACGAAGCGCGCCGCCATCGGCTCAGACGCCCGAGTCGGCGGTGCGGACCAGGATCCGCGAGCAGTTCTCGCAGCGGACCACCTTGTCGGCCGGCTCGGCCTTGATGGCGTTCAGCTCGGTGATCGAGAACTCGGTGCGGCAGCCCTCGCAGCGGCGCTGGTAGAGGCGGGCCGCGCCGACGCCGCCCTGGGTCTCGCGCAGCTTGGCGTACACCTTGAGCAGGTCGGCCGGGATGACGGCGGCGACGGCCTCGCGGTCGCGCTTGACCTTGTCGGCCTCGCCGTCGATCTCGGCGAAGGCGGCGTCGCGGCGGGCCTCGGCCTCCTTGAGCACGACGGTGGAGTGCTCCAGGCGGGCGGACAGCTCCTCGACCCGGCTCTGGGCGCTCTCCTGGCGCTCCATGATCTCCAGCACGACCTCTTCCAGGTCGCCCTGGCGCTTGGCCAGCGAGCCGATCTCGTGCTGGAGGTTCTCCAGGTCCTTCGGCGAGGTGATCGCACCGGAGTCCAGGCGCTGCTGGTTGCGGGCGGCCCGGGCGCGGACCTGCTCGACGTCCTGCTCGGCCTTGGTCAGCTCGCGGGCGGTGTCGCCCTTCTGGGCCTCGGCGGCGACGACGAGGTCCTTGAGCGCGGTGTGGTCGGCGGTGGCCTTGTCGATCTCGGCGTGCTCGGGCAGGCCCCGGCGCCGGTGGGCCAGCTGGTCGAGCTTCGAGTCGATGGCCTGGAGGTCGAGCAGGCGGATCTGGTCGGCGGGCGCGGCGTTCAAGGGGAAAGCTCCTGTGAATCGGGTCAGGCGGTGAAGGACATGGGGGCGTGCGCGGTCCACGGGTCGGTGACCCGGTGGGAGACCTTGGTCTCCACGGCCCAGCCGTGCTGGCCGGCGACGGCCCGCAGGGCGCGCTCGGCCAGGCCGAGCCAGGGCCATTCGGTGGCCCAGTGGGCGGCGTCGACCAGTGCGACCGGCGCGGCCTCGGTGGCCTCGGAGGCCGGGTGGTGGCGCAGGTCGGCGGTCACGTAGGCGTCCACACCGGCCGCCCGTACGTCGGCGAGGAAGCCGTCGCCCGAGCCGCCGCACACCGCCACCCGGCTCACCAGGCGGTCCGGGTCGCCGGAGACGCGCACGCCGGCGGCGGTCGCGGGCAGGCCCGCGGCGACCTGCGCGGCGAAGGCCGACAGCGGCAGCGGGGGCTCCAGCAGACCGATCCGGCCGGTGCCGCGACGGCCCAGCGGGTCGGTCGGGTCCGGCACCAGCGGGCCGGTGACCTTGAGGCCGACCGCCTCGGCCAGCGCGTCCGAGACGCCGGGGTCGGCGTGGTCGGCGTTGGTGTGGGCGACGTGCAGCGCGATGCCGTTGCTGATCAGCGTGTGCACCACCCGGCCCTTGAAGGTGGTGGCGGCGACGCTGGTGGTGCCTCGCAGGTACAGCGGGTGGTGGGTGACCACGAGGTCGGCGCCCCACTCCACGGCCTCGTCGACGACCGCCTGGACGGGGTCGACGGCGAAGAGCACACGGCTGACCTCGGCCTGAGGGTCCCCGCAGACCAGGCCGACGGCGTCCCAGGACTCCGCCCACTGCGGGGGGTAGACCTCTTCGAGCGCGGTGATGACGTCGGACAGTTTCGGCACCTGTCGAGACTACCGTGCGCGCGGGGGCGGTCGGGCCTCGGCCGATCGGGGGACGAGGGCGGGGGCGGGCTGCGGACGGGGGTGGGTGAGGTCGTGGACGGCGGCGGGTGGGGTCCCGGACGGGGCCGGGTGAGGTCGCGGACGGGAGTACTGCCGCCGTACAGATGCACGTCAACCTGCGGATGGGGCGCCCGAACCCCCGGGCGGGGCGCCCCGTTCGGGCTCGCGCGCACCGTACGCACCCGTGCGCCGGGCGCCCGCTACTCACAGCAGTGTTCTCGTACGAATTCGAAACCGCCTCCCGATCACCCTTACGAGTGAAGTGACCGGCTCTGCGTTGAGGCTTCGGTTTTCTCGAAACTAACTTCAGTCCTGCGAACGGGAGTTGCCCCGGCCACCCCGACCACCGGTCGGCGGCCCGGTTGAGGGCTCCCGTCCCGGAGCGGCACTCCCGCTCCTTCCGAGAAACCGATCAGGCCGGGCCGTCGCGCCGCGGATGCCGAGCAGGGGCACCCGCGGCCGCCGGCGGCCGAGACGAAGGGATGTGGCGGCGGATGAGGGCGAGCGCATCCCTTCGTACGGCCGGGGGCCGGGGATCGGCGGACCATGGACCGGACGCGGCCGGGACGTGGCCCGGGACGACGCGGGCGGCGCTGGCCGGTGCCGGAGGCCGGGGAGGCGGCGGTGACTGGGAGGTCACCGTCGGGGGCTTCTGGTGCACGGCCAGGCCGTCCGCGTCCGCGCCCTTACCGGACCAGGGGTGGAAGCTGCACGTCAGCGCGGCCTCGGTGGCGGGCGGGGAGGTGCTCGCGGCGGTGACCCGGGTGCTCGCCGCGGACCCGTGCGACTTCAAGTTCGCCGCCACGGAGGAACGGCTGCGCGAGCTCAACTCCCGGAACAGCGAACGGGGTTCGGCGGGCAAGTTCATCACCGTCTACCCGGCGGACGACGCGCAGTTCCAGCGGCTGGCGGCCGAGCTGGACCGGGCCACCGCCGGACTGCCAGGACCGGTGGTGCTCTCCGACCGCCCGTACCGGCCCGGCAGCCGGGTGCACTACCGCTACGGCGCGTTCGCGGCGCGGGCGGAGCTGGGCAACGACGGGGAGTACCGCTCGGTGCTGCGCGGGCCGGGCGGGGAGCGGGCCGAGGACGTGCGCGGGGGGTCGTACCGGGCGCCGGGGTGGGTGCGGGATCCGTTCGCGGCCCCTGTTCCTTCGGGTGGACCTTCGGGTGCTCCTTCGGGTGGTCCTTCGGGTGACCCTTCGAGCGGCAGGGGCCGAGGGGGTCGCGGGGTCCTGCTGGCCGGGCGCTACGCGGTGACCGCCGCCGTACGGCACGGCGCCAAGGGGGGCGTGTTCCTCGGGCGGGAGGCGGCGAGCGGCGCGGAGGTCGTGGTCAAGCAGGCCCGGGCGCACATCGAGGTCGACCGCGCCGGAACGGACGCCCGCGACGCGCTGCGGCACGAGGCCGACCTGCTCGCCCGGCTGGACGGACAGGGGCTCGCACCGCGCGCCGTCGAACTGATCGAGCAGGACGACTCCGTCTTCCTGGTGCAGGAACGAATCGCCGGACAGCCGCTGGGCAGCTGGGTCGCCGGCCGGCTGCGGCGCAACGGCACCCCGGACGTCGACTGGGCCGAGGCCGGCCCGGTGGTGCACGGGCTGCTCGACCTGGTCGAGCGGGTGCACGGCCAGGGGCTGGTCCTGCGCGACCTCTCCCCCGGCAATGTGATGGTCCGCCCGGACGGCAGCCTGCGACTGGTCGACCTCGAACTCGCCGCCGAGACCGGCCGCCCCGCCGGAACGGCCGGCACCCCCGGCTACCGCGCCCCCGAACAGGGCCGGCTCGCCCTCGCGGGCTCCTGCGTCGCCGACCCGGCCGTCGACCTGTACGCCCTCGGCGGGCTGCTCTTCCTGCTCGCCACCGGACACGACCCCCTGCTGCCGGAAGACCTGCCGAACGCCCGCCCGGTCGCCGAACGCCTCGGCCGCTGGCTCACCCTCGCGGCCCGCTCCGGCGCGACCGCGCGGCGGCTGGCGCCGGTGGTGCTGGGGCTGCGGGCGGAGGAGCCGGAGCTGCGGTGGGGGGTGGCGAGGGTTCGGGAGGCGCTGGTCGGCGCGGACGGTGCCGTCGACCGTTCCGTGCACCGGCCGGACGGCGCCGCGTCCGCCGTCGTCGCTCCGCTGTGGCATGTCGCCGCCCGGCCCGGCGCGGGCGCGGGCGCGGCTCGCCCTGGCGTGGGCCTGGTTCACCCCGGAGTCGGCTCGGTCCACCCCGGCGCAGGCCTGGTTCGCCCCGGCGCGCCGCAGGAGGCCGGCGCCGACGAACCGTCCCTCGACCGACTGCTCTGCGACGGCCTGCGACACCTCGCCCTCAGCGCTACGCCCGAGCGGTCCGACCGACTGTGGTCCGTGGTGCCCGCCGGGGAGCGGACCGACCCGTGCAATGTGCAGCACGGCGCCGCAGGTGTGCTCGCCGTGCTGGCGCGGGCGGCCTCGGCCGAGGGTCTGCCGGCCGAGGTGCGGGCGGAGGCGGCGCGCACGGCCCGTACCGCCGCCGGGTGGATCGAGCGTCGGGTGGCCGCCGAGCCGGCGGTGCTGCCCGGGCTGCACTTCGGACGGTCGGGGACGGCCTGGGCACTGCTGGATGCCGCCCGCGTCCTGGGCGACGCCGACGCGGCCGAGCGGGCCGCCACGCTCGCCCGTCGGATCCCCGTCGAGTGGCCCAACCCCGATGTGTGCCACGGCGCGGCCGGCGCCGGGTTCACCCAACTCCGCTTCGCCTCCGACGACCTCGCCGACAGCGCCAACGGCTTCGGCAACGGCCTCGGCGACGACTTCGGGCAAGGCTTCGCCGGGCGGGCCGACCGCTGCGCCCGCTCCCTGCTCGCCGCCGCGCGGCGGGAGCCGTACGGGGCGGTCTGGCCGGTGCCGGCCGGCTTCGACTCGGCGCTCGCCGGAGCCACCCACCTCGGCTTCGCCCACGGCGTGGCGGGCGTGGGCGCCTTCCTCCTCGCCGCCGCCGCAGCGACCGGCGACCGGGCCCTGCGGGACGCCTGCACCACGGCCGCGATCGAGGCCGGCCGGACGCTCGGCGCGACCGTACGGTGGGGTCCGTCCGACGGGGCCACCCGCCCGGCCAGCGACCGGACCGCTGACCGGAGCACCGCCTGGTGGCCGCAGAGCGCGGGCGACCCGGAGCACATCCGGCTCTCCCACTGGTGCAGCGGCTCCTCCGGCGCGGGCAGCTTCCTGCTGCGGCTGTGGCGGGCCACCGGCGACCCCGACGCGCTCGCCCTCGCCCGGGCCGCCGGGCGGGCCGTGCTGACCGGCCGCTGGCACAGCGGAGTGAGCGCCTGCCACGGCCTGGCCGGTGACGGCGAGTACCTACTGGATCTCGCCGAGGCCACCGACGATCCGGCATTCCTCACGGGGGCCAGGGAGTTGGGCCGACTGATCGCCGTCCGCGCCGCCCTGCGCGACGGCCTGCTGACCCTCCCCGACGAGACGGGCACGGGCTGCGCCGCCGCCTACGGCACCGGCACCGCAGGGCCGTTGGCCTTCCTGCTCCGGCTCCGTCACGGCGGCCCCCGGCTCTGGCTGGACCCGCTCTCCCCCGCTGACCATCAACTCCCGTGCGAGACGACCGGGGTGAGCGAGGCATGAACGTGGCCACCCGCACCACCACCCGGGCTCTGCGCCGACTGAGTTTCTCCTTCTCCGCCGACGGCAGCCACGCGGCCTGCCTGGCCGCCGCCGCCGACAGCGGCTGGTACGTGGAGAGTTGGCGGCTCCCCGCAGACGGCGCACCGGCCTCCCCGGCCGCGCTGCCGCTGTCCGGCAACCGCTCCGAGCACCTGCGCTCACAGCTGGTCGCACTGCCCGACGGCTCGGTGCTGGTCTGCCGGCACGACGGCGAACGGCATGACCTGGTCCGCCTCTCGTACGGCGAGAACGGCACCGTGGAACAGGAGTTGGCCTCGCTCCGGATGCCCGGACTGCGGCTGCTGCCGCTCCCGGTACCGCCCGGCGCCGACCCGCGCACCCCGGTGGCGATCGCCCTCGGCACCGACACCCGGCCGGCGACCACCGCGTGGCTGGTCCGGGCGGACGGCAGCGAACCCGTCAAGGTCGCCGAGATCCCCGGCCTGCACGGCGGCGGCGCCTGGCTGGACCACGCGGGCGCACTGCTCGCGCTGGACCGGGTGGCCGGCGGGCTCGTCCGCACCGTCGTCCTGGACCTGCGCAGCGGCACCACCAGCCCACTGCTGGAGATCGGCGAGCACAGCAACGACCGGCTGGTGCTGTTCGACCCCGACAGCCGCTTCGCGATGGTGCGCAGCGACGCACCCGGCACCGACCGGCTCGGCTGGGGCGTGCTGGGCGGCGGGGAGCCACTGCGGTTCCCGGAATGCCTGCACGCCACGGGCATTGTCCTGCGCCCGGTCGCGCTGCGGCAGGCGGCGGACGGCCCCCGGGTCGCGGTGCAGATCGACCACGGCGCCGGGTCCGCGCTCGCCCTGTGGCGGCCCACCGTCGGCCGACTGGACCCGCTGCCCGTCCCGCCCGGACGGCTCGGCGCGGTCGGCCACTGGGACGGGGCGGGGCTGCGCCTCCCGTACTCCTCGCCCGACCACCCGGCGGCACTGGCCACCCTGGACGTGGACGCCCTGCTGGCGCACGGCCCCGCCCCGACCGGGTCCGCCCCGATCCCGCTGCCGCTCCAGCTCGCACCCCTGGGATCGGGGCTGCCCGGCCCGTGGCGGGACACCGTCCCGCCCTGGCAGCCCGGCGCGCCGCGTGCCGTCCGCACCGAGCCCGTCGGCTGGCGGCTGGACGGCAGCACCCCGCCCGGCGACGGTGGCCGCTGGCATCCCGCCCAGAGCCTCGAACTCGCGGGCCCGGCAGGACCGTTGGAGGCCGTGGTGTACGGCGGGGACGCCTGGCTGAGCAGCCCGCACCTGGTGCTCGCCCTGCACGGCGGCCCGGCCGACGCCTGGCGGCTGGAGTTCGACCCGGCCCTGCAACGGATGGCAGCCGAGGGCCTGGCCGTGGTCGCCCCCAACCAGCGCGGCTCCACCGGCTACGGAGTGTCGCACGCCCTGGCCATCCGGGGCGCCTGGGGCGGGCCCGACCTGGACGACGTGCTGTACCTGCTGGAGGGCGTCGCCGGCCAACGGGCCGCTCTCGGCCTGGAACCGCCCGCCCTGTTCGGGGTCAGCTACGGCGCGTTCCTGGCGCTGCTGGCGGCCGCGCACGCGCCGGCCGAGCAGGTCGCCCGCTGCGCGGTGGTCGCACCGTTCCTGTCCGGCGGCCGGTTGCTGGCCGAAGCCGCGCCCCCCGTAAGGGCGTTGACCACCCGGCTGGGCGGCGGCGACCAGATCCTGGACGCCCGCGGCCCGCGCGACGTGCTCCAGCTGGCCCACCGGCTGAGCGCACCGCTGCTGGTGGTGCACGGCAACCGGGACGAGGTCGTACCCGTGAGCCAATCCCGTTCGCTGCGGCACGAGTTGCTGCGGATCGGGCGGGTCGAGGGCACGGACTTCCGGTACGTGGAGGCGGCCGGCTCCGGGCACGAGGTGCTGGCCGAGGAGGGCGCCGCCGTGCTGCACGAACTGCTGGCCGCCTTCCTGCGGACCGGCCGACCGGGCTGACCCGCCCGACGCCCCCAGCACTTCAGACTCCCGGGCCCGTCGCGGCCCGGGGCACCACCCCCGTGCGGCGGATGGAGGCCGCCCGGGGCGCAACACCCGACGCCCGCAGGCAGATCGCGGCGGGCGCACCTCAAGGGGAGGACCCACAACATGGAGAACATGGTGGACTTCGAGACCGACCTCGCGGCCCTGCAGGACCTGCCGGAGACCGAGTCGGTCGAGCTGACCGGCCACGGCAGCGGGTGCCAGTACACCTGTCTCATCCTGACCTGCCTGATCTTCACCAACAGCTGAGCCATCAGCTGATACATCGGCTGATACATCGGCCGACCAGGTTCGACCAAGGGTGCCGTCCCCGCCTGTCCGGACAGGCGGGGACGGCACCCGTCTCTTCTCCCACCCCTTTCAACCCATCGACGGGAGCCAGGACTTGCCCCGCCGCCCCACCGGATGGACCCTCGCGCTCGGCATCGCCCTGCCCGTCGAGGCCGCCACCACCCTCGCCCTGCCCGCCGTACTCGCCGGGGCCGTCGACACCGTCCTCGCCCACCGGGCCGGGACCTCCCCCGGCCTGCCGGCCCTCGTCCTGCCCGCCGTCGTGCTGCCCGCCGTCGTCCTCGGCGCGGCAGCCGCCGCCAACGCCATCGCCGCGGCGGCCGCGCCCGCCTGCTCGGCCGAAGCCACCGCCGACCTGCGCGGGCGCCTGGTCCGCCACCTGCTCGCCCTCGGGCCGGGCGGCCGACTTCACGGCGGCCCGCCACCCGGTGACCTCGCCACCCGACTGCTGGGCTCGGCGGGCGACGCCGGCGCCCGACTGCCCGCCGTGCTCGGCGCGGCCACCGCCCTGCTCACCTCGGTCGGCGCACTGCTCGGGCTCGCCGTGCTGTCGCCGTGGCTGGCCCTCGCCTTCTTCGCGGGCGTGGTGCCCGGTGTGCTGCTGATCCGGCTCTTCCTGCGCCAGGCCGGCCCGGTGTTCGCCCGCTACCAGGAGGTGCAGGCCGAGATCGCCGCCCGGCTCAGCGGCGCCCTCACCGGACAGCGCAGCATCCACGCGGCACACGCCGAACAGCGCGAGGCCGCACGAGTGTTGGCGCCACTGCCGGAACTCGCCACGGCCGGACACGCGCTCTGGGCCGCACAGCGACGCACCGCCTGGCAGGCCACCCTGCTGATCGCCATGGTCGAGGTCGCGGTGCTCACCACCGCCGGGGCCCTGCTCGCCGACGGCGCCCTCGCCCCAGGCGCGCTCGCCGCGGCGGGGGGCTGGGCGGCGCTCGGCGCGGGGCTGTTCGAGCAGGTCGAGTCGCTGGTCGGGGTCGCGCACGCCCGCGCCGGGCAGGCCCGGGTGGACGGGCTGCTCGCCCTCGCACCCGCCCCCACCGGCACGGCGGCCCTCCCGGCGGGCGGACCCGGGGAGGTCTCACTGCGGGGCGTGGTGGTGCGGGACGGCGAACGGGTCCTGCTCGGTCCGCTCGACCTGACCGTCCCCGGCGGTCGCACGGTCGCCGTGGTCGGGCGATCCGGCTCCGGCAAGTCCCTGCTGGCCGCACTGCCCGGGCGGCTGCGCGACCCCGACGAGGGCACCGTACTGATCGACGGTGTCCCGGTGAACGCCCTGTCAGCCGCCGAACTGCGGCACGCCGTCGGCTACGCCTTCGCCCGGCCGGCCCTGGTCGGCCGCACGCTCCGCGACGCACTCGCCGGCGCCGGCCCCGCCGAGGCGGCCGCCGCCCGCGCCGACGGCTTCCTGGCCCGGCTCCCCCAAGGCTGGGACACCCCGCTCGACGAACTCCACCTCTCCGGCGGCGAACTCCAACGCCTCGGCCTCACCCGGCTACTGGCCCGGCCCACCCGGGTCGTCGTCCTGGACGACGCCACCTCCGGCCTGGACCTCGCCACCGAGTACCAGGTCACCGAGGCCCTCGACCGCGCCACCCACGGCCGCACCCGCCTGGTGATCGCCCACCGCACCACCGTCGCCGCCCGCGCCGACCTCGTCGCCTGGCTCGACGCCGGCCGCCTCCGCGCCCTCGCCCCCCACACCACCCTCCTCGCCCACCCCGACTACCGCGCCACCCTCTCCGACACCGCCCTCTCCGACACCGCCCTGCGGACACCATGACCGCCTGCACCAGAAGTCGGCCCCACCGGCTTCTCCTCTGCTGCCCCTCCTCATGTCCCTCACGCAGAAAGTCAGCCGGATCGGCTTCCCATGCAACTGACCTCAAGCCGCGCAAGCGCCGGCACAGAAAGTCGGCGGGGCCGACCTCCCCTGCGATCCCGGCCCCGACCGCCACACCCGCAGAGCCGGGCGAATCACCGGGCGGGCCGGAGGCGTCGGCGGCGGGGCTCGGTGGTGGGGGCGGCGGGGTGGGGGTTGCTGTTCCGGCAGTTGCGGGTGACCCGCGGGGCGTTGCTGCGGTTGCTCGGGTGGTCCGGGGTGGAGGCGTTGCCGCCGCTGGTGTCCGGGTTGTTCGTCTCGGCCGCGGTCGATCAGGGGTTCCTGGCCGGGCGGCCCGGAGTCGGGGTGGCCTGGCTGGGTGGGTTCGGGGCGGCCATGGGGCTCCGGGCGTACGCGGCGCGGGCCGGATTCCCGCACCTCGCGGGGGTCGTGGAGCCACTGCGGGACGCACTGGTCGAGCGGGTGGTCCACAGCGCGCTCGCGCGGCCCACGGCGGACCCTGCCGAGGTCGCGCGGCTCACCGAGCAGGTCGAGTCCGCACGGCAGTTGACCGCGACGCTGCTCCGCACCCTGCGCGGGGTCGGGGTCACCCTGGCTGCCGCGCTGATCGGCCTGACGCTGCTGGCGCCGGCCGTCCTGCCACTGGTGCTGCTGCCGCTGCTGGCGGCCGGACTGCTCTTCGTACGGCTGCTGCGGCCGATGGCGGCTCGGCGGCAGGCGGTCGTCCTGGCCGAGGAACGGCTGGCGGCCGAGGCCGGACGGGCCCTGCACGGGCTGCGCGACGTGCAGGCGTCGGGTACCGGGGACGCGGTCGCCGAGGCGCTGGCCGGGGCGGCGTGGGAGAGCGCCGATGCCTCCCGTGCGCTGGGCCGGGCATCGGCCCTGCGTGCGCTGGTGGTGGCGCTCGGCGGGCGGCTGCCGGTCCTGGCCGTCCTCGTGACGGCCCCCTGGCTGCTCGCGCACGGCGCGCTGACGGCGGGTGAACTGCTCGGCGTCACCACCTATCTGCTCCAGCAACTCGACCCAGCGGTAAGGACGTTGGCCGGTACGGTCGGCGGCTGGCTGCTCAACCTCGCCGTGGTACTGGACCGCCTGGCGGCAGTCACGGTCAGCCCCGCCGAGGCCACAGGCACAGGCGCGGGAACCGGCAAACCAGTTCCGGTCGGGGAGGTGCGGCTGGTCGGGGTCGGGTTCGCCCATCGGGGCGGGGTGGCGCCTGTGCTGGAGGGGCTCGATGCGGTGGTCGGGGCCGGGGAGCACGTGGCGGTGGTGGGGGCGAGTGGGGTGGGGAAGTCGACGTTGGCGGGGATGGTGGCGGGGGTGGTGGCGCCGACGGCGGGGGTGGTGTCCGTGGGTGGCGGGGCGGGCGGGGTGGTGCTGCTGCCGCAGGAGGCGTACGTGTTCCCGGGGTCGGTGTGGGACAACCTGGCCTGGCTCGCTCCGGACGTGTCGGAGCGGGAGTTGGCGGCGGCCGTCGAGTGCTTGGGGGCCGGCGCAGTGGTGGCGCGGCTGGGCGGGTTGGCGGGTGCGCTGCGCGATCCGGGGGAACTGTCGGCCGGTGAGCGCCAGTTGTTGGCGCTGGTGCGGGCGTATGTGGCGGGTTCGCCGGTCGTGGTGCTGGACGAGGCGACCTGCCATCTGGATGCCGCGGCGGAGGAGCGGGTGGAGCGGGCGTTCGCGGGTCGGCCGGGGACGCTGGTGGTGGTCGCGCACCGGATCGGTTCGGCGTTGCGGGCGGACCGGGTGCTGCTGTTGGACGGCGGACATGGGCTGTCGGCCCGGCACGGCGATCTGCAGGTGCTGTCGCCGTTCTACCGCGAACTGGTCGGCCACTGGTTGGCTTCGACGCCACCGGGCGGGGCGGGACTCGCCTCATGAGGTCGATAGGATCTCGTCCGTCCCGGCCGTTATGGTGGCCGGGGCACGGGCCGCGATCACCGGCTGTGGGCGCGTACCGGGCGCCCGATCGGGGACCCGACCGTGTGCCGCAGGCGCCGGACGGGCGCCGATGACCTGCACCCTCGCACGGAAGACGATTCTCATGTCCGACACCCTCACCGACATCACCGGACCCGCGCTCAACGGGACCGACGCCGACGAGAAGACGGCCGGGGACGCCGCGTCGCACGGTCGCCACCGGGGTGGCTCCGCCGCGAACGACGCCCCTGGGTCGGACCCGCACGGCCGCCACCGCGCGGCCGGCGCCCAGGGCTGAGTCCAGGGCTGAGCCCAGGGCCGGCCCCGGAGCCGGTCCGAACGGATCAACCGCACACTGCGTCAACCGCACATCGCGAGGGCCCGCCGGGGCACACACCCGGCGGGCCCTCGCACGTTACCGGTCCGACCGGTCCAGCGAGACCACCGTCCGCAGCGCCTCGCCGCTGCGCATCTGCTCGATGGCCCGGTTCACGTCGGCGAGCCCGACCCGGTGGGTGATCATGCCGTCGAGGTCGATCCGCCCGGCCCGCCACAGGTCGACGACGAGGCCGATGGTGCGCGCCACCGGCGCCCCGCCGTACAGCGAGGGCAGCAGCCGCTTCTCGTTGAAGAACAGTTCCCCCATGGTGAATTGGGCGAGGTCGTCCTGGGCGCCGGCGCCGATGACGACGACCGCGCCGCCGCGCCGGACCGCGTCGTAGCCGACCCGGACGGTGGCCGCCCGGCCGACCGCTTCGAAGACGTAGTCGAAGCCGCCGCCGGGCAGCCCCTTGGCGAAGGGCTTGAGTTCCTCGGGGGCGAGCGCCTCGGTGGCGCCGAAGGCGAGCGCCCGTTCGCGGCGCGAGGCGACCGGGTCGACGACGGTGATCCGGGCGGCGCCGCAGACCCGGGCGCCCTGGACGGCGGCCACGCCGACCCCGCCCGCACCGATCACCGCGACCGAGGAACCGGGCTCGACCCGGGCGGTGTTGACGGCGGCGCCGATGCCGGTGGTGACGCCGCAGCCGATGAGTGCGGCGACCTCGTACGGCAGGTCGGCCGGCACCTTGATCACGGCGTCGGCGGTGACCACCACCTCCTCGGCGAACGCGCCGGTGCCGTAGAAGCCGGAGGCCTCGGTGCCGTCGTCGGCCAGCCGGAAGCCGGGCGCGCCGAGCCGTCGCAGGCTGGCGACGCACAGGTGGCCGCGGCCCTGCTCGCAGTGGGCGCAGCGGCCGCAGGGGGCCATCCAGCAGAGCACCACGCGGTCCCCGGACTGGACGCCGGTCACGCCCTCGCCGACCTCGACGACGTCGCCGGCGCCCTCGTGCCCGGGGACGAACGGTGCGGGCTGCGGCAGCACGCCACTCATCGCGGAGAGGTCCGAGTGGCACAGGCTGGCGGCGCGCATCCGGACCCGTACGGTGCCCGGTCCGAAGCCGACCGCCGTGACGTCCGCGCGGACGTCGAGGGAGTCCTGGCCGGTCTTGTGCAGGACGGCTGCGCGCATGGGGCTGCTCCCGGTGTGCCTCGGGTCATGGGTCGGGCCGATTCTGGCACGGCCCTCGGCGGCCGACTAGAACGCGTTCCAGAACGGCCGTGCGGGCGGTGCCGTGCGGGCGGTGCCGGCCGGGCGGAGCGGGAGGGGGCGGCTGGTGCGGCGCTACCGTCGAGTAGGGTCCCGAGCACGTCCCGTCCGTCGTCCGAGCCTGAGGAGCACCGCATGTCCGACCTGCTGGAGGGCGCCCGACCGGCGCCGGAGGTACTGGCGGCGTTCGAGGCGGCCACCGGGTTCATGCCGGTGGACGAGGGCCTCGCGCTGTACGCGGCGGCGGTGGCGGCGGCCCGGCGCACCGGGCTGCCGGTGCTGGAGATCGGCACCTACTGCGGCCGCTCGGCGGTGCTGCTGGCCGCCGCGGCGCGGGAGGCCGGAACGGTGGCGCTGACGGTGGACCACCACCGCGGCTCGGAGGAGCAGCAGCCGGGCTGGGAGTACCACGACCCGACCCTGGTGGACCCCGAGGTCGGGCGGATGGACACCCTGCCCCGGTTCCGCCGCACCCTGTACGCGGCCGGGCTGGAGGAGCACGTGGTGGCGCTGGTCGGCCGCTCGCCGCAGATCGCCGCGCTGTGGGGCCGGCCGCTGGCCCTGGTCTTCATCGACGGCGGGCACACCGACGAGCACGCCACCGGTGACTACGAGGGCTGGGCGCCGCACCTGGCGCCGGAGGGCCTGCTGGTGGTGCACGACGTGTTCCCGGATCCGGCGGACGGCGGCCAGGCCCCGTACCGGGTGTACCTGCGGGCGCTGGCCGAGGGCTTCGAGGAGGTCTCGGTGACCGGCTCGCTGCGGGTCCTGCGCCGGACCGCCGCGTAGGGAAGGACCGCCACCCGACGGACCGGGCAGCCGCGGGATCGCCCCCACGGCCCGGCCCGGATGCTCTAACGTCGTGCCGGGACCGTCGGGCGGAGCCCGAACGGTACGGTGTCCGCGCGGCTCCAGGCAGTGCGCGGAACCACGCACGGCACCAGGCGGAGCACAGGGCATCGGCGGACGGTGGGGGCTAGCGGCACATGACGGACCAGCACAACACCGCTCCGGCGGTCTGGGACCCGACCGCGCGCGGCGGCGCCGGCGGCTGGGTGCGCAATCCGCAGCGCCCGGACGCCGAGTCCGCCCCCGCCACGCCCCCCGCACCCCCCACCGCGGGCGCGGTCGGCGACCAGGGCCCGCCGCTGGGCGGCCGCCCGTACCTGTCCACCGCCCCGGGCTTCGGCCCGCCGCCGGACATGTCGGCGCCGGAGCCCGAACCGGCCGCGGGCCCCGGGGCGCCGACCACGGCCCTCCCCCGGATCACCCCGCCGCCGGGCGCGCCGCCGACGGCCGCGCCGTTCCCCTCCCACGCGACCCCGCAGGAGCGGGGCCCCCAGGGCGGGCCGCTCCCCGGCCCGGGGTACGTCTACCCGCCGCCGCCCCAGGCCGGCCCGTACCCGCAGGGCGACCCGCAGGCCCCGCACCCGCGGGGCGGCTACGGCTACCCCCCGCCCCCGCCCCCGTACCCGGCCCAGCCGGCCCAGCCGGACTACCCGACCGCCCACCCCGGCGGGCGCGCGGACGACGAGGACCGCCCGGCCAACCGCAAGGCCCCGCTGCTGATCGGCTTCGCGGTGCTGCTGGTGCTCGCGGTCGGTGGCGGCCTGCTGTACGCGACCCAGGGCGGCGGCAAGAACGACCAGGCCGCGCCCGCCCCTTCGGCCGCCACCGCGACCGGCTCCGGCAATCCGCAGCCCGCCCCGGCGCCCACCGGTACGGACGCCGCGCCGAGCGGCGCCGCCACGCCCTCCGACTCGCCCTCCCCGAGCGCGACCACCGCCGGCCCCAACGCCAAGGCCCAGGCGCAGGCCCTGGACGCGCTGCTGACCGAGGGCGGGAACGCCAGGACGCAGATCGGCAACGCGGTCGCCAAGGTGTCCAGTTGCCCCGCGAAGGCCGACATCGACAGCGCGGTGCAGGTCTTCGACAGCGGTGCCAAGCAGCGCGACGGCCTGCTGGCCAAGCTCGCCAAGCTGAGCGTCACCGACCTGCCGGGCGGCGCGGACGCGGTGAACTCGCTCAAGTCCGCCTGGCAGCTGTCCGCCGACATCGACCGGGCGTACGCGAGCTGGGGCCGCGCGGTCGCCACCCAGGGCTGCTCCGGCACCGCGCCCTCCACCGCGGACAAGAAGCACGCGGACGAGCTCAACCCGCAGGCCACCCAGGCGAAGAACGACTTCCTCACCAAGTGGAAGCCGATCGCCACGACGTACGGTCTCACCTCGCCCACCTCGGACAGGATCTGAACCACCCGTGACCGGCCCGACCTCCCGCACCCCCCGCCGTTCCGCCCTGCTGCGCGCCGCCACCGCGGTGGCCGTGGCCGTTCCGCTCTGCACGGCGGGCTGGTTGGGGTGGCACGCCCTGGACGACTCCGGCCCGGTGGGCGCCGCGACCTCCGCCTCGCCCGCCGCCCAGTCCACCGCGGCCCGGTCCACCACCGCGGAGCCCGCCCAGCCGACCCGGCCCACCACCCAGGCCCCGGCCGTCCCGGAGGCCCCGCCGACCAGCGGCGCCCCCACCGGCAGTACCCCCACCGGCAGTACCCCCACCGGCGGCACCCCGCAGAGCCCGGCCGCCGACCTCACCGGCCGCACCGTCGTGATCGACCCCGGCCACAACCCCGGCAACTTCGCCCACCCCACCGAGATCAACCGCCAGGTGGACGTCGGCAACGGCCACAAGGAGTGCGACACCACCGGCACCGAGACCGACGCGGGCTACACCGAGGCCGACTACACCCTGGACGTCAGCCGCCGGGCCCGGGCCCTGCTGACCGCCCGGGGCGCCAAGGTGGTGCTGGTCCAGGACGGCGACCGCCCCTGGGGCCCGTGCGTCGACGAGCGCGCCCGGGCGGGCGCGGACGCGCACGCCGACGTGGCGGTCTCGGTGCACGGCGACGGCGGCCCGGCGAGCGGCAGCGGCTTCCACGTGATCATGCCCGCCAAGGTGGTGGCCGGTAAGGCGGACAACTCGGCGATCGTCGAACCCTCGCACCGGCTGGGCCTGCTGCTGCGCGACCGCTTCCACGCCGCGACCGGCGAACCGTACGCCGACTACATCGCGAACGACGGCCTGGACACCCGCTCCGACCTGGGCGGCCTCAACCTCTCCGCGGTTCCCAAGGTGTTCATCGAGTGCGGTAACATGCGCAACTCCGCGGACGCCCGACGGATGACGGACCCTCAGTGGCGCCAGCAGGCCGCCCAGGGGATCGCCGATGCGCTGGCGGCCTTCCTGACCACTCACTGAGTGGGCTGGGCAAGGGAGTTGGGGCGTACGAGCCCGGTGGACGACACCCCACCTCGGTCGCACGGTTTGCAACGACTTCGACCCATTGCCGAGCCCGCCGTGCACCGGCGGGACGGTTGGGCCTAGGCTTCTGGTCCGTTCGGGAGTTTCGGCCGGTCGGCCCGACCGCACGAAGCACCGTCCACGACACGTCAACGAGGGGAACGTAAGTGAATCTGCGCGCTCTCACCAGGGGAGACGCCGCCGTCGCAGGCGGGGCCGTCCTGCTTTTCATCGCCTCCTTCCTGCCCTACTGGACCGTCGACTGCAGCGGCCGGTACTGCGGGAACACCTCGCAGAACGCGTGGAGCACCGAGCTGTTCCCCATCCTGCCCTCGATCTACCTGCTGGGCATCGCCGCCGCCGCACTGATCCTGGTGCAGCGCTTCCAGGGCCCGGCCGCCGCCAACCGCCAGGTGCTCGGCCTGCGGCTGGACCAGTGGGGCATCGCGTTCGCCGTGGCGGCGCTGTGGACCTCGCTCTGGTCGCTGGGCGGCGGCCCGTCCGCCGGCAGCATCAGCCACGGCTTCGGCGCCTGGCTCGGCCTGATCTCGCTGATCGTGCTGGCGGGCGCGGCCGCGGCCGCCCCGCTGGTGCCGGCGCTGAAGGCCCCGCTGGTCAGCGACCGCCCGGCGGCCGTGCCCTACCAGGGCGGCTACCCGATGCCCGGTCAGCCCGGTCAGCCCGGCCCCGGCCAGTACGGCTACCCGGGCCAGGCCCACGACCCGGCCTTCGGCGCCCAGCCGGCCGGTGGCTACGGCTACCCGGCCGCCGGCCAGCCGCAGCCCGGCCAGCCGGTGCAGCCGCAGGACGCCGGTGTCCCGGCCCCGCAGCCGACCCCGGCCGTCCAGCAGCCGGCCGCGCCGGCGGCGGACTTCCAGCCGTTCTGGTTCGCCGTCCCGTCCCCGCGCCAGCTGGCGCCGAAGGACAACCCGGTCGGCGCCCCGGTCGGCGAGGTCGTGCCGGGCACCTGGTACCTGGCCGTCGAGCAGCGCGGCGCGGCCCTGGTCGCCCAGCTGCCGGACGGCACCCAGGGCGTGCTGGCCGACACCGCGGGCATCCAGCGCGGCTGACGCCTGCCGCACATGACGAAGGGGCGGGACCGGTGATCCGGTCCCGCCCCTTCGTCATGCCTCCGCAGGCCCCTCCGCGGACCCGCTCAGCAGCAGTCCTGGACCACCAGTCCGGCGGGCAGCTGCTCCCCGCCGAATACCGCGACGGTCGCCGGGTCCCCGCCGAGCGCGGCGACCGCGAGCAGCAGCGCCCCGGCCGTCCAGGTGGTGCGCTCCTCGGGCCAGATCGCGTCGTCCTCGAAGACGTACCCGGTCCAGTACGAGCCGTCCTCGTGCCTCAGGTGCCGCTGGATCCAGCGCAGGATCTCCACCGCACGGTCGGACTGGCCGATCGCCCAGAGCGCGAGGGCCAGTTCGGCGCTCTCGCCGCCGGTCACCCACGGGCGGTCGCTGACGCAGCGCACGCCGAGGCCGGGGACGACGAAGCGCTCCCAGTCCCGCTCGATCCGCTGCACCGCCGCGTCGCCGCGCAGGCCGGTGCCGAGCACCGGGTAGTACCAGTCCATCGAGTAGCGGCCCTTGTCGAGGAACCGCTCGGGGTGGTGGGCGACGGCGTGCCGCAGCCGACCGGCCGCGAGCTCCCAGTCGGGCTGCGGCTCCTCCAGGTAGTCGGCGACGGCCAGCCCGCAGCGCAGCGCGTGCAGGATGCTGGACGAGCCGGTGAGCAGCGCCTCGTCGGTGGCGGCGCCGTCCTCGTCGACCCGCCAGGCGATCGGGCCGCCGGGCAGCCGCAGGCCGACGATGAAGTCCAGCGCCCGCCGGACCACCGGCCAGATCCACTCCAGGAAGGCGTCGTCGCCGGTGCTGAGGTGGTGGTGCCAGACCCCGACCGCGATGTAGGCGCAGAAGTTGCTCTCCTTGGCGCGGTCGGTGACCTCGCCGTCGGTGTACCCGGCGTACCAGGAGCCGTCCGGGTTCTGCCGGGCGGCCAGCCAGCGGTAGGCGGCCTCGGCGGCGGCGTGCTCGCCGGCGGTGTCGAGGGCCATCGCGGCCTCGGTGTGGTCCCACGGGTCGAGGTGGTGTCCGGCGAACCAGGGGATGGCGCCGTCGGGGCGCTGCTCGGCCAGGATGCTGCGGACGGTGTCGGCCGCCTGCTCGGCGTCCAGCACCCCGTCGAGCAGCAGCACCTCGGGGACGGCGGCGGTCATGCGCCCGCCCGACCGGACTCGGCGCGGTGCGGCTTGGCGGCGTACGCCACGAAGCTCTTGCCGATGAGCGGGTTGAGCGCCTTCTCGGCGGCCTTGGTGATCGAGCTGATCACCGGGGTGCCGACGATGTCCCAGACCAGCAGCTGGTGGTAGGCCTTGACCGGCAGCGCCTTGTCGTTGTCGACGCCGACGGCGCACTTGATCCACCAGTACGGCGAGTGCAGCGCGTGCGCGTGGTGGGTGCCGTACGGCTCCAGGCCGGCGTCCTTGAGCTTGCCGACCAGCTCGTCGCCCCGGTAGATCCGGATGTGGCCGCCCTCGACCTCGTGGTACTCGTCGGACAGTGCCCAGCAGATCTTCTCCGGCAGCCAGCGCGGCACGGTCACGGCGAGCAGGCCGCCCGGCTTGAGGACCCGGAACATCTCGTTGAGCACGCCCTTGTCATCGGGTATGTGCTCCATCACCTCGGAGATGATGATCTTGTCGAAGTAGTCGTCCTCGAACGGCAGCGCCAGCGCGTTGCCCTCCATCGCGACCGCCGACGCGCCCTCGGGGGCCTCGCCGGCCAGCTCCATCGCGGCGAACCACTTCTTGACCTCGGCGATCTCCTCGGCGTTCTGGTCGAGGGCGATCACATTGGCGCCGCGGCGGTAGCACTCGAACGCGTGCCGGCCCCCGCCGCAGCCCAGGTCGAGCACCCGGTCGCCGGGGGCGAGCGGGAAGCGCGAGAAATCGACGGTCAGCACTGCAGGGCTCCCATTCCTATTGCTACCAAGCGGTCCTGACGCTTCGTCAGACCATTTCGTCAGGTCAACGCTCCGCCGGTCCGGCGCCTCGGCGCCGGGCTCGGGGCGCGTACCGCCGAGTTCGGGGACGTACCGCTGAACTCGGAACGCGTACCGCCGAGTTCGGCGGACGCACCGCCGGGCTCGGGATACGCACCGCCGGGCTCGGAGCACGTACCGCCGGCTCGGCGGACGCACCGCCGGGCTCAGGGCACGTACCGCCAGCCCGGCCCGGAGCGGGCCCGGGCGCCGGCGCCGGTGGCGATCGCCGCGCGGTACGCCTCGGCGGTCAGCTCGGCGGCCCGCGCCCAGGTGAACCGGGCCAGCACCCGCTCCCGGCCGGCCGCGCCGAGGGCCGCGCGCAACTCCGGGTCGTCCAGCAGCCGGCCGAGCGCGGCGGCCAGCGCGTCCGCCTCCCCCGGCGGCACGGCCAGGCAGGTCTCGCCGTCCGGCCCGGCCACCTCGGGGATCGCCCCTCCGGTGGTCGCGACCAGTGGGGTGCCGGTGGCCATCGCCTCGGCGGCGGGCAGCGAGAAGCCCTCGTACAGCGACGGGACGCAGGCCACCTCGGCCGAGCGGTAGAGGTCGACCAGCTCCCGGTCGCTCAGGCCGGTGCGGAACTCGATGTGCTCCGCCAGTCCGAAGCGGCGCACCGCCTCGGCCACCGGCCCGTCCTCCTTCTGCGGCTTGCCGACCACCACCAGGTGGGCGTCCCGCTCGGTGCGGACCTTGGCCAGCGCCTCGACCAGGAACACCAGGCCCTTGAGCGGCACGTCCGCGCTGGAGGTGGTGACGATCCGGCCGGGGACCCGCCCGATCTCCTCGGAGGGCGACCAGAGCCGGGTGTCGGCGCCGATCGGCACCACCGAGATCGCGGCCGGGGCGGCGCCCAGGTGCTCCGCGATCTCGCGCTGCGAGGTGCCGGAGACGGTGATCACGTGGTCCAGCCGGGCCGCGACCCGGCGCTGCATCCGGGTGAAGGCGTACCAGCGGCGCAGCGAGAGCCGCTTGCCCCGGGTGGTGGCCGCGTCCAGCTCCAACTGCCGGTCCACGGTGATCGGGTGGTGGATCGTGGTGACCAGCGGGAAGCCGTGCCGGGCCAGGCCGAGCAGTCCGTAGCCGAGGGTCTGGTTGTCGTGCACCACGTCGTAGCGGCCCTTGTGCCGGGCCAGGTACTGGCGGGCGCGCAGCGAGAAGGTGAGCGGCTCGGGGAAGCCGCCGGTGCGCATGGTGGCGAACTCCAGCACGTCCACCGGCCCGCGGAACTCGCCGCGGGCGGGCGTGCGGAACGGGTCGTCGGCGCGGTAGAGGTCCAGGCTGGGCAGCTCCACCAGGCGGACCGAGCCGGGGCCCTCGACCTCGTCCAGCACGGGGTAGGGCTGGGCCCCGATCACGTCCACGTGGTGGCCGAGCCGGGCCAGCTCGCGGGAGAGGTGCCGGACGTACACGCCCTGACCGCCGCAGAACGGGTCCCCGCGGTATGACAGCAGGGCAATCCGCAGCGGCTGCGCGGTCATCCTCGGCCCTCATCTCTGGCTGCTATCGGTGCGAGCGGCGCCAACGGTGGTGCCGGTCGCTAAAGTAGATCAGGTTTCAGTGGCTGTGGAACTCGTCATCGACCGTGTGAACAATGAGAGACCTCGAAGATACCGGCCCGTAGCTTTCGCTCAGGAGCCAGGGCTGGTGATTCCCGCCACGCCGGGCCCGACCGACCGCGACCGACCGCCGGAAGCTTCGGGTCGACCTTTCTGGAGCACGCCGCCACCCACGCGCCCCCGGGAGCACCCTTGCCGTCGCCGACCACGTCCGTGAGCTCCGCCTCCCCCGCCCCGGGCGAGCCGACGCTGTCCGCGCGCCAGGCCGAGCGGCGCCGGCGCATCCTGCGCGCCGCCACCGCGCTGGCCGCCCGGGGCGGGTACGAGGCGGTGCAGATGCGGGAGGTCGCGGAGAGCGCGCAGGTCGCCCTCGGGACGCTGTACCGGTACTTCCCGTCCAAGGTCCACCTGCTGGTCGCGGTCATGCTGGAGCAGCTCCAGGGGCTCCAGGAGCACATCAGGCGGCACCCGCCGACCGACCCGGAGCCGGCCCTGCGGGTCGCCGACGCCCTCACCCGGGCCTTCCACGCGCTGCAGCGCGAGCCGCTGCTGGCCGAGGCGATGGTCCGGGCGCTCAGCTTCGCGGACCGCTCGGTCGGCACCGAGGTGGACCAGGTCAGCGCCGCCACCGGACAGCTCATCCTGGACGCGATCGGGCAGTCCGGCCCACCCAGCGACAGCCAGCGCGCGGCCGTCCGGGTGATCGAGCACACCTGGCACTCGGCGCTGGTCGCCTGGCTCTCCGGGCGCGCCTCGATCGCCGAGGTCCGGGCCGACCTGCACACCGCCGCCCGGCTGCTCACCCTGCCCTGAGCCCTCCGGACCCGAAGCCGATCCCGCCCCGGCCCCGCCCCGGTCCCACCCCCGATCCGGCCCGGCGGGGCCCGGCCGACGGGCCGATTACTGGAACCTGTTCCTGCTCCGGCCCGCTCCCGCCGACCCGCCCGCCGCGACCCGGCGGTTAGAGTCGACGGGTCGCACAACTCCATCCCGCTCCTCCCCCGGGGAAAGCCGGTGCGAATCCGGCGCTGACCCGCAACCGTGAACCCGGCCGCGCCCCCGCGCGCCGGGCGAGCCGGAGCACCCGGGGAGGGACGAGCGGCGAGCCGGACGCCCCGCGCGTCCGGCACCCGTCGAGGACTACGGACGGCCCGCCCGGGCCCCCACCGCTCACCGAAAGGCACACCCGCACCATGCCGACCGCCGCCCGCCTGGGTGCCGCCACCCTGTCCGCCGCGCTGCTGGCCGGCCTCGCCGCCGGACCGGCCCTCGCCGACACCGCCCCGCCCGCCACCCCGGACGGCCTGTACGGCAAGAGCGACCCGACGTACGACGGCGTCTGGCGGCAGTCCCTCGCGCTCACCGCGCTGACGGCGGCCAAGATCACCCCTGCCGACTCCGCCGTCGGCTGGCTCACCGGGCAGCAGTGCGAGGACGGCGGCTGGCCCTCCTACCGGGCCGCCGGCGCCGCCTGCGACCCCAAGTCCGAGGACAGCAACGCCACCGCCGTCGCCGTCCAGGCCCTGGTCGCCCTCGGCGGGCACCAGCCCGCCGTCGACAAGGGCGTCCAGTGGCTCAAGGCCAACCAGAACGCCGACGGCAGCTGGCCCTACAACCCCGGCAACCCCGGCGACGCCAACTCCACCGGACTCGTCGTCAACGCCCTGTTCGCCGCCCGCACCGACCCGGCCGGCGTCGCCAGGCCCGGCAACGGCGGCACGGCCGGCAAGAACGCCTTCGACGGCCTCGCCCGCTTCCAGCTCGGCTGCACCGCCCCCGCCGACCAGCGCGGCGCCTTCGCCTACCAGCCCGAGCCGGCCGCCGGCACCCTCACCCCCAACACCCTGGCCAGCGCCCAGGCCGCCCTCGCCGCCGCCGGCGGACACCTGCCGGTCGTCGGCTCGGTGCGCGCCGACGCCACCGCCGCGCCGCTCGCCTGCGCCGACGGCTCCGCGCCCGCCACCATCCCGCACGCCGAGGCCGGCGAGGCCGTCGGCGCCTACCTCGCCACCCAGCTCGAAACCGGCGACGGCCACCTCACCCTCACCACCCCGGGCGCCGACCCCAAGCCCGACTACACCGCCACCGCCTGGGCCGCCCTCGCCCTCACCCAGAGCGGCCACCCCGACCAGGCCACCGGCGCCGTCGACTGGCTGGACGCCCAGGGCTCCACCTGGACCAAGAACGGCACCGACGCGGCCGCCACCGCCACCCTCCTCCTGGTCACCCAGGCCGCCCACCGCAGCGACACCGCCCTCACCGAGCAGCTCACCGCGCTCGGCCCGGCCCCCAAGGCCAGCGCCGCCACCACGGACGCCGTCCCGGCGAAGAAGAAGGACGGGGGCTTCGGCAAGGTCTGGCTGATCATCGTCGGCGCCCTCATCGGCATCGGCGGCGGCCTGCTCCTCAGCCTCCAGCGCAAGCGCAACCCCAACCTCTGATGGGGCGCCTCCCCCACGCCCTACGTCCCGGACAGGGCCTGGACCCCGGTGGCGTGACCCGCCGCCCTGCGCGGCGCGCGGTGGCCGCCGTGCTGCTGCCGCTGCTCGGGGTGCTGGTGCCGCTGGCCGCCGCGGCGCCCGCCGAGGCGGCCGGGTACCGGTACTGGTCGTTCTGGCGCGGGGGCGGCGGCGGGGCGTGGGCGTACCAGCAGCAGGGGCCGGCGGTCGCCGTGCCGCCGGACGGCTCGGTGGACGGGTGGCGGTTCGCCGTCAGCCCGGACGGCGGGCAGGACGCCGCCAAGCCGCGTGCGGCGGCCCGGTTCGACGAGATCTGCGCCGCCACGCCCGCCCAGGACGGCCGCAAGCGGGTCGCCGTGGTGCTGGACTTCGGGACGGCCGAGGACGCCGGGGCATCCGCCGCGCAGCCTCCCGGGCAGCGGACCACCTGCGCCACGCTCGCCCCGCGCGCCACCTCGGCCGAGGCGCTGGCCGCCGTCGCCCCGCCGCTGCGCTACGACTCCAACGGCCTGCTGTGCGCCATCGCCGGCTACCCCGAGGCGGGTTGCGGCGACCAGATCGGCGCACCCGCCGCCGCCCGGCCGGACGCGAAGGGCCCGAAGGGCTCGTCCGACGGTGGACCGGACATCGGCCTGGTCGCCGGCGGCGCGCTGGTCGTCGTCCTCGCCGGTGGCGCCGTCTGGCAGGCGCGCCGCCGCCGTCACTCCTAACCCGTTCCCAGGACAGATCCGTGAACAGCCCCGCCCGTAGCACCCGCCCACCCGTCGGCCCGCGCCAACTGCACCCCGGCGCCTGGTGGCTGTGGGCGCTCGGGCTGGGCGCGGCGGCGACCCGCACCACCAATCCGGTGATCCTGCTGCTGCTCGCCGCGACCGCCGGGTACGTGGTCGCGGCGCGCCGCGGCGATGCGCCCTGGTCGCGTTCGTACGGGGCGTTCCTGCGCCTCGGCCTGCTGGTGCTCGGCGTCCGGCTGGTCTTCGCGGTGCTGCTGGGCTCGCCGGTCCCCGGCACCCATGTGCTGTTCACCCTGCCCGAAGTCCCGCTGCCCGTCTGGGCGCAGGGGGTTCGGATCGGTGGGCGGGTGACGCTCGAAGGGCTGCTCGCGGCGCTGTACGACGGCCTGCGGCTGGCCACCCTGCTGGTCTGCGTCGGTGCCGCCAACTCGCTGGCCAGCCCGGCCCGGCTGCTGCGGGCCCTGCCGGGCGCGCTCTACGAGGCGGGCGTGGCCGTGGTGGTGGCGATGACCTTCGCGCCGAACCTGGTCGCCGACGTCCGCCGGCTGCGCGCCGCCCGGCGGCTGCGGGGCCGTACCGACAAGGGCGTCGCGGCCGTGCTGAGCGTCGGACTCCCCGTCCTGGAGGGCGCGTTGGAGCGGTCGATCGCACTGGCGGCGGCGATGGACACCCGCGGATTCGGCCGCACCGCCGACGTCCCGCGCCGGCTGGCCCGGGCCACCGCCGCGCTCACCCTGGCCGGACTGCTCGGAGTCTGCCTGGCCGCGTACGGACTGCTGACCGCCGGGGGCACCGGCTGGGCGCTTCCGGTGCTGCCGCTCGGCCTGGCCGCCGCCTTCGCCGGACTGCTGCTCGGCAACCGACGATCCATCAGATCCCGCTACCGGCCCGACCCTTGGGCAGTTCCCGAGTGGCTGACCGCCGGCTCCGGAGCCGCCGTGGCCGCCCTCGTCACCTACCTCGCCGCGCGGGATCCGGCCGCCTTCGCCCCCACCGTCGTCCCGCCGACCGTCCCCGCGCTGCCGCTGGCCGCCGTCCTGGCCGTACTCCTCGGCCTGGTACCGGCGTTCGCCGCCCCGACCCCGCCCCGGAGGGCCTCGTGATCACCTTCGAGCAGGTCTCCGTCCGGTACGCGGACTCCGCCGAACCCGTACTGAACGGGGTCGACCTCACCGTCCCCGAGGGTGAGCTCTGCCTGCTGGTGGGCCCGTCGGGCTCCGGCAAGTCCACCCTGCTGGGCACGGTCAGCGGGCTGGTGCCGCACTTCACCGGCGGCGTGCTGCACGGCCGGGTCACCGTCGGCGGCCGGGACACCCGCGAACACCGGCCGCGCGAACTCGCCGACCTGGTCGGCACGGTGGGCCAGGACCCGCTGGCGCACTTCGTCACCGACACCGTCGAGGACGAACTCGCCTACGGCATGGAGTCCCTGGGCCTGCCGGGCGACGTCATGCGGCGCCGGGTCGAGGAGACCCTCGACCTGCTCGGCCTCGCCGACCTGCGCGACCGCGCCCTCGGTTCGCTCTCCGGCGGCCAGCAGCAGCGCGTCGCCATCGGCTCGGTGCTCACCGTGCACCCGCGCGTCCTGGTCCTGGACGAGCCCACCTCGGCCCTCGACCCGGGCGCGGCCGAGGAGGTACTGGCCGTACTGCAGCGGCTGGTGCACGACCTGGGCACCACCGTGCTGATGGCCGAGCACCGGCTGGAGCGGGTCGTCCAGTACGCCGACCAGGTGCTGCTGCTCACCCCGGGCGGGGAGCCGGTGCTCGGCGAACCGGCCGAGGTGATGGCCCACTCCCCGGTGCACCCGCCGGTGGTCGGACTCGGCCGGCTCGCGGGCTGGCGGCCGTTGCCGCTGTCCGTCCGCGACGCCCGGCGCAAGGCCGCACCGCTGCGCACCGAGTTGGACGGGCGGGCGCCGGCCGCCGTCGCCGCCCCCGACGGCGCGCCGATCGCCACCGGCGACCGCCTCGCCGTCCGGCGCGGCCCCGTCCACGCCCTGCGCGGGGTCGACCTCGCGCTGCGCCCCGGCGAGATCGCCGCCCTGATGGGCCGCAACGGCGCCGGCAAGTCCACCCTGCTCGGCAGCCTGGTCGGCCTGCACGCCCCCACCTCCGGCACCGTCACCGTCGCCGGCCGCACCCCGCACCGCACCCGCCCGGCCGAACTGATCCGCCACGTCGGCCTCGTCCCCCAGGACCCGCGCGACCTGCTGTACGGCGAGAGTGTCACCGCCGAGTGCGCCGCGGCCGACGCGGACGCGGGCGCCGCCGCCGGCACCTGCCGCGCCCTGGTCGAACGACTGCTGCCCGGCATCGCCGACACCGCCCACCCCCGCGACCTCTCCGAGGGCCAGCGGCTCACCCTCGCCCTCGCCGTCGTCCTCACCGCCCGGCCCCCGCTGCTGCTCCTGGACGAGCCGACCCGCGGCCTGGACTACGCCGCCAAGGCCCGGCTGGTCGAGATCCTGCGCACGCTGGCGACCGAGGGGCACGCCGTCCTGCTGGCCACCCATGACGTCGAGCTGGCCGCCGAACTCGCCCACCGCACCCTGATCCTGGCCGAGGGGGAGATCGTCGCGGACGGCCCGACGGCGGAGGTGGTGGTCTCCTCCCCGGCCTTCGCCCCGCAGGTCGCCAAGGTGCTGGCGCCGGGGCCGTGGCTCACCGTCCGGCAGGTCGCGGAGGCGATGGGCGCATGAGCAACCGCCCCGTTCCGCTCGGCCGTCGATCCGTCACGGCCCTGCTGCTGGTGTCGTTCGTCGGCGTGACGGCCTTCGGCTGGCCGCTGCTCGCCTCCACCGGGTCGGCCCTGGTCGGCCACTCAGCCGACGCGCCCTGGCTGTTCGCGCTGCTGCTGCCACTGCTGCTGGCAGTGGTCATCGCCCAGATCTCCGAGGGCCGTACGGCGGGCGGCGGCGCACCCGGACTGGACGCCAAGTCCGTGGCCCTGCTGGGGGTGCTGGCGGCCGCCGGTGCGGCGCTCCGTCCGCTGGGCGCGGGCACGGCGGGCTTGGAGCCGATGTTCTTCCTGATGGTGCTGTCCGGGCGGGTGCTGGGCCCCGGCTTCGGTTTCGTCCTCGGCTCGCTGTCGATGTTCGCGTCCGCGCTGCTTACCGGCGGGGTCGGGCCGTGGCTGCCGTTCCAGATGCTCGCCATGGGCTGGGTCTGCCTCGGCGCGGGGCTGCTGCCGGGGTCGGCCACCTTGCGCGGACGCCGTGAACTGCTGCTGCTGGCGGGGTACGGCGCCGTTTCCTCCGTCCTGTACGGCACGATCATGAACCTCCAGGGCTGGCCGTACATCGGCGGGCTGGCCGGCTCCATCTCCTTCGTCCCCGGCGACCCGCTGCCCGCCAACCTGGTCCGGTTCGCCGCCTACTGCCTGACCACGTCCCTGGGTTGGGACCTCCCCCGGGCCGCCCTCACCGTCGTGCTGTGCCTCACCCTCGGCACCCCGGTGCTGCGCGCCCTGCGCCGCACCACCCGCCGGGCGGCCTTCGACGTGCCCGTCGACTTCCGGCCGCCGCCGGCCGGGTGAACCCACCGCGCCACCCCCGCCTGGTCCGCGACTACGAAGCCCTGCCCGGGAACCCGCGAGATCGAACGCCCTCTAAGGTGAATGTTCGATCCGCGCGCCAGAACGGGAGCCCACCGAAGTGTCCGACGAACCCCTCGACAGCGATATCGACATCGACATCGACGAGGAGGACGAGGACGATCCCTGGATCGTCGCGAGCTGCCCCGTCTCCCCCGAACTGGCCGCGCAGATCGCCGGGATGACGGAACTCGACTGGACGGACGGCGACGCCGGCCGACAGGCGATGACCGACGCCGGCTGGCGCTCGACCGGCGACTACCTGGGCGACCTCAATGAGAAGGCCTACACGCCCGCAGGTCACTTCGCCTACGGCGACGAATGCCTCTTCGTGCCGTTCGCGTACGAGTACTACCTGCACCCCGATGGCGCGATGACCGAGGACTTCTGGGGCACCCTCCCCGGCTGGCAGAGCACCGTCGATCCGCCGGCCGGCACCTTCGAGGCCCAACTCGACGCAGTAGCAGCTCAGTTCACCACCCTACTGGGCCCGCCCGACCACGACACCACCCATGAGCGGCGACCGCACTCAAGCTACGTGTGGCGGTACCGCATCTGGCGCCGGGGGGACAACGCCCTGGTGGTGGCCCCTGGAATGGACCCCTTCTCGTACTCCCAGTTCGAGCACGCCTTCGTCCAGATCCGCCCCCTCCCGGCGGACGCCCCGCTGCCGCCCGCCGACGAGCTGCCCGACTTCTTCAACTGGTAACCGCCCTTGCACGGGAAGTCGGCCGGGCCGACTTCCCGTGCAGCGGCAACGCACACAAGTCAGATGAGGCCCTTGGCCGGGTCGCCGGCCGGGAAGGCGTCGAGGACGGCGACGTCGGCGGGCTCGGCGAGGGCGGCGGCGAGGACGGGGCCGAGGGCGGCGAGCGGGGCGCCGGCGCTGTGGGCGTCCAGGGCGGCCTGGTCGGCCCACTTCTCGACGACGGTGATGCGGTCGGGGCCGGCGTTCACGGCGTAGAGCTCGCAGCCGGGTTCGGCGTGGATGGCCGGGGCGTGCTGCTCGAAGGCGGCGAGGACTTCGTCGCGTCGGCCGGGCTTGGTCCTGAGCGTGGCGATGACGACGGGCATGTGGATCTCCAATGACGGTGGAATGGGCATGTTATCGACCCATCAAGGAGCCCTCATTGAGCCGGGGCCGCCGTCGACCTCACCCTCGTCGACGCCGACGGCCGTGAGCTGGGCCTCGGCACCAGGGCCGACGCCAGCCCGGAGGAGAGCGCCGGGGCACTGGTCGTACGGCGACCGCTACTGGGCGCTGGCCACCGGCGCGCCCGCCGCGCTCTACGGGCCCGACGGGCAGTAGCGACTCACCAGTCCAGGGCCGACCTGGCGAGGGCCCCGAGGCCGAGGGCGGCCGGGAGTTCGACGAGGAGGGCCATCGCCAGGGCGGTGTACCAGGCGCCGCCGCCGTCGGCGGTCATCACGTCGAACCAGGCGTCGAGCAGGAGCAGGGTGGCGGACGCGGCGGCGGCCAGGGCGGTCAGGCGGGAGCGCCGGACGAGCAGTCGGCCGGTGGCGAGCAGCCCGGCGACCTGGAGGACGTCCATGCCGACCCAGGCCGTGGACCAGTTCCGGACTTCGGCCTGTCCCCGGGTGACAGCTCCGAGGACCAGCAGCCAGCCGAAGAGCAGGACCGCGACGACGAGCAGCCCTGCGGCGAGGAGTCGGCGGGTGCGCTCCGCCGCCGGATGTTCCGTTCCCAAGTGGTCGAGCGCCGCGCGCAGCGGTCTACCGTCCCCCGTTGATGTTCTCATGATCCAAAATCTACCCACCGCCCCTGCGACACGCGGCGACCGGTGCCCCGACGGCCGGGCACGCGGGCGCGGACGACGCCCGGCACCGGACGAACACCAGTGGAGCACAGCGGCGTGACCCAGCCGAGCGCCGACCGGCGCCTCCCCGGCATCGCCGTGGCGATCGTCGTCCAGGACGGCCGGGTGCTGATGGTCCGCCGACGGGCCGCCGTGGGTGGGCTCTCCTGGCAGTTCCCGGCCGGGCGGGTCGAACCCGGCGAGTCGGCGGAGCAGGCCGCCGTCCGCGAGACCGCCTTCCCTGGGCCATCGAGGTCCGCACGGCCAACGCCGCCGCCCGGCACGAACGCTTCGGCGAGGGCCACCCGAAGACGTGGGCCGCGCACCGGTCCGTGTCGGCGCTGAGCCGACCCAGCGCCACCGCCGCAGGAACGGCTTCAACCGACCGATGTGCCCCGAACGCACCCGATACGCCCCGGCACGCCACCTGCCGTCCTGGGTCGAACCGTCGTAGATTTGACAGATCGTCAGTTCATCGGACCTACCTGACCAGCTACGACTCCGTCGATCGGTGGTGGTTGCCATGCGACGTCCCCCCCTGCGACCCCTGCGCACGCGGATCCTCCGTCTCGGCCTCGGCGCCTGCCTCCTGGCCGCCGTCACCACCGGCAACGCCGTCGCCGCCCCTCAGGAGCCGACGGACGGCGGGCAGGAGCAGCGCATCGAGCACCTGCTCTCCCAGCTCACCACCGACGAGAAGGTCACCCTCCTGCGCGGCCTGGACGCCCCGCCCGGCGTGCACTCCGTCGGCTACGTCGCGGGCGTGCCCCGGCTCGGCATCCCGCCTCTGCTGCTCTCCGACGGCCCGGCCGGGGTACGGGACGGCCGGCCGGCGACGGCCCTGCCCGCGCCGGTCGCGCTGGCCGCCGCCTTCGACCCCGCGCTCGCGACGACGTACGGCGACGTGCTGGGCCGGGAGGCGCGGGCGCGCGGCTACCAGGTGCTGTACGGGCCGATGGTGAACATCGTCCGGATCCCGCAGGGTGGCAGGGACTTCGAGACGCTGGGCGAGGACCCGTACCTCGCCGGGCAGCTCGCCGCCGCCGAGGTGCGCGGCATCCAGGCCCAGCACGTCGCCGCGCAGGTCAAGCACTACGCGGCCAACAACCAGGAGGACAACCGCCAGTCGTACAGCTCGGACGTGGACGAGCGCACGCTGGCCGAGATCGAGCTGCCCGCCTTCCGGGCGGCCGTCCGGGACGGCCGGGCCTGGTCGGCGATGTGCGGCTACAACCCGGTCAACGGCATCTGGGCGTGCGAGAACTTCCCGCTGCTGCGCGACGTGCTGAAGGGCCGCTGGGGCTTCGACGGGGTGGTCGGCTCCGACTACCCGGCGACCCATTCCTCCGTCAACGCCGCGGCGGGCGGCCTGGACCAGGAGTTCGGCGGTTCGACGTACTTCGCCGAGCTGCCCGCGGCGGCGGCCGACGGCCGGCTCGCCCCGGCCGTGCTGGACGACCAGGTCCGACGGGTGCTGCGGCTGATGGCGCGCACGGGGGCGCTCGACGGCGCCGCCGCGCCCGCCTCCGATCCGGCCGCCGGAGCGCGCGCCGCCCGGACGGCCGCTGCCGCCGGAACCGTGCTGCTGCGCAACGAGAACGCCGCCCTGCCGCTCGACGCCACCCGGATGAAGTCCGTCGCGGTGATCGGCCCCTGGGCGGACCACGCGTACACCGGCGGTGGCGGCTCCTCGCACGTCATCCCGTACCCCGAGCACACGGTCACGCCCCGGCAAGGCATCGCGGCCCGGGTCGGTGCGAGCACCGAGGTGCGCTACCACCCGGGCGACGACGCGACCGCAGCGGCCGCGGTGGCCGCAGGGGCGGACGCCGCGGTGGTGGTGGTCGGTGACCAGGAGACCGAGGGCGCCGACCGCGGCTCCCTCGACCTGGCCGCGGCCGACGACGCACTGATCCGGGCCGTCGCCGGGGCGAACCCGCGCACCGTGGTGGTGCTCGACACCGGCGGGCCGGTCACCATGCCGTGGCTGGACGCGGTGCCCGCCGTGGTCGAGGCCTGGTACCCGGGCGAGCAGAGCGGCGCCGCGCTCGCCGACGTGCTGTTCGGCGACACCGACCCGGCCGGGCGGTTGCCCGTCACCTTCCCGACCTCCTCGAACGCGACCCCCGTCCAGGACGCCGGCCAGTACCCGGGCACCGACGGCGCCTACCACTACACCGAGCGCCTCGGCACCGGCTACCGCTGGTACGACGCCAGCGGCACCGCCCCGCTGTTCCCCTTCGGCCACGGCCTCTCCTACACCACCTTCGACTACAGCGGCCTCACCGTGGCCGGCCCTGACCAGGCCGGCCGGGTGCGCGTCGGCTTCGACCTCGCCAACCGGGGCACCCGGACCGGCACCGAGGTGCCCCAGCTGTACCTGACCTTCCCGTCGGCGGCCGGCGAGCCGCCGCAACAGCTCAAGGCCTTCGACAAGGTCACGCTGGCGCCGGGCGGTTCGACCCACGTGGAACTGCGGCTGGACCGCTCCGCCTTCGCCGTCTGGGACGCGGGCGTCCACGGCTGGGCCGTGCCCGGCGGGCAGTACGACCTGACGGTCGGCTCCTCCTCCCGTGCACCCCGGCTGCGGGGCACGGTGAACGCGGCGGGCTCCCCCGCCGTCTCCACCTGGTCCGGGCGGATCACCGGCGCCGACGGCTCCTGCCTGGACGCGACGGACGCCGACTCGCCGGTACGGCTCACGAGTTGCGCGGCCACCGCGGCCCAGGACGCCACGGTGGGCTCGGGCGGCAGCATCGGCCTCCTCGACCGCTGCCTCACCCCCGACGGCCCGGCGGACGGCGCCGCCGTCCGGCTGCAGGACTGCACGGGCGCCACCGAGCAGGTCTGGCAGCAGCCTTCGGACGCCTCCATCCTGCACCCCGCCTCCGGCCGCTGCCTCGCGGCCGCCGACGGCCACCTGCTGCTGCGGAACTGCACGGGCGCCGCGGAACAGCACTGGGCCACCCCCCGCCCGAGCGGCCCGCTGACCGGCATCGCCGGACAGTGCGTGGACATCGCCCGGGCCTCGACCGTCAACGGCGCCGCCGTCCAGCTCTACCGCTGCAACTCCACCGGCGCCCAGGACTGGTCCGTCCAACAGGACGGCTCGCTACGAGCCTTCGGCAAGTGCCTGGACGTCACCAACGGCTGGACCGACGCCGGCACACCCGCCCAGCTCTACGACTGCAACGGCACCGGCGCCCAACACTGGCTGCCCCGCCCCGACGGCACCCTCCTCAACCCCGTCTCCAACCGCTGTCTGGACGCCCGCGACGGCAGCAGCGCCGACTGGACCAGGCTCCAGATCCAGGACTGCCAAGCAAGCGCCAACCAGCTCTGGAAACTGCCCAGTTGAACAATCCCGGCGATCACCTGAGTCCTCCAGGGGCCCGATGAGGGGTGGGGGAAGGCCGCCCACGCTACGCCTCCCCCCGGAATCCGTCCCACCGGTGATTCCGCGCGAACCGTTCGGAACACCCGAACGCAGCCGTACGCTGTCCCGCAACACCGGCAGCACCATCGCGAACACAACAACGCAGCACCTCGACACGAGCCGCACCGCGACCCGCCCGCGGGCCACCCGCGCCGGGCGGGCCATCCGACCACGCGCGGGCGTTCGGGGGAACCGGAGAAACCAGTGGAACTTCGTCAGTTGCGGGTCTTCGAAGCCGTGGTCACCCACCGCACCGTCCCCGCCGCCGCCGTGGCGCTCGGCGTCGCCCCCTCCTCGGTCGCCGAGCAGATCCGCGTCCTCGAACGCAGCCTGGCCATCGAGCTGTTCGACCGGGCCCCGCGCGGCATGACCCTCACCGCGGCCGGCGAACGGCTGCTGCCCTGGTGCCGCAGACTGCTCGACCAGGCCGAACAGGCCCGGCGGGAGGTGGCCGCCGACCGCGCCCGGCTGCGGCTCGGCGCGCTGGAGACCATAGCGGCGACCCACGTCCCGACCGTGCTGGCCCGGCTCGCCGAACGCCGCCCCGACCTCGACGTCTCCCTGCACACCGGCACCACCCGGGACGGCCTGCTCGGCGGCGTCGCGGCCGGGGCCCTGGAGGCCGCGCTCATCCTGGACACCGCCGGCCCGCTCGGCGAACTCGGCTTCTACCTGCCACCCGCCCCGCTCGACCACCTCGACCTCAAGGAGGTCCCGCTCGCCCTGGTCGCCTCCCCGACCCACCCGCTCGGCGGCACCACCACCCTCACCCGCGAGGACCTGCGCGGCCGGCGCCTCCTGGTGAACGCCCCCGCCTGCTCCTTCCGGCTCGCCGGCGAACGCCTGCTCGGCAACGACGTCGAACGCGTCCGCACCGGCGGCGTCGCCGTCACCCGCGCCTGCGCCGAACAGGGCCTCGGCGTCGCCCTGCTTCCCGACTTCGCCGTCCAGGACGCCCTGACCGCCGGCACCCTGGTCCGCCTCCCCCTCGCTCCCCCGCCCCTCCGCCTCCGCCTGGTCTGGCGAGCCGACCGCGAGAGCGTCCCCGGCCTGCGCGAGGTCCTCTGCGCCGCCGCGGCCTGAACTCCCGCAACCGGCACGGAAACGGCGAACGGCGCACCCCGGAACCCCGGAGCGCGCCGTTCGACAGGCCCTGCCCGACCGTCAGGCCTTCGGGCCGGCCGACTGGACGACCTCGAAGGACCACAGCGTGGAGCCCGAGGCGGCCGGCCGCTTCGGGGCCTCGCCGCCCTCGCCGCCGCCCTGGTGGGCGGACTTCATCGGGCCCTCCATCCAGGCCTTGAAGGACTCCTCGTCACGCCAGCGGGTGTAGACCAGGTACTGGTCGGTCCCCTCGACCGGGCGCAGCAGCTCGAACCACTCGAAGCCGTCCGAGCCCTCCACCGAACCGGCGCGGGAAGCGAAGCGCTTCTCCAGCACCTCGCGCTGCTCGGCTGGCACCGTCAGTACGTTGATCTTGACAACGGACATGCCGCTCCTCAGTGAACTGGTCCGCCGGGGCCCGTACGGCCGCCGGCTCGGTTGCTCCCTACGAGCAGCAGTCTGCTACACCTCACACGCCGCCGGTTCAGGCGATCCATGCCGGGAGGAGGCGTTCCGCGTCTCGCGGGGCGAGGGCGCAGGCGCCGTCGGGGGTGCGGGCGTCCGGGTTGTAGGCGTGGGACGGGGAGGGGGAGGCGACCAGGGCGGTGAAGCCTTCGGCGGTGGTGATGCGGCGGGGCGCGTCGGCGGGGAGGACGAGGGTGTCGCCGGCGCCGATGGTCAGGGTTTCACCGGACAGGGCCACGGTGGCCGAGCCGGCGAGCAGGGTCCAGATCTGCTCGGTGTCCATGGCGTGCAGCGGGCCCTGCCGGTCGGCGGGCATCTCGACCCGCCACTGGGCGAGGGCGGTCGCGCCCTGGGTGGGCGAGGCGAGGGTGGTCATGACGGCGTTCGGGGTCTCGGTGCGGCGGGCGTCGGCGGAGCGGATCACGGGCATGGCGAAGGAACCCCTTAAGATGGACAATGTCGTTGTCTATATGGTCAATGAGGTTGTCTATCGTGTCAAGTGACCCCGCCCCGCCCGGCTTCGAGCTCCCGCTGCGCCTGCTGCTCGCGTTCCGGACGATCATCGACGAGCTGCACGAACGCATCGCCCGCGAGGGCCACCCCGACCTGCGCCCGATGCACGGCTTCGTCTTCCAGGCGATCGGCCCCCACGGCACCACCGCCGTCGAACTCGGCCGCCGGCTCGGCGTCTCCAAGCAGGCCGCGGGCAAGACCGTCGAGAACCTGGAGCAGCTCGGCTACGTCGAGCGCGGCAGCGACCCGGCCGACGCCCGGCGCAAGGTGGTCCGGCTCACCGACCGGGGCGTGGACTGCCTGGTCCGCTCCGCCCGGATCTTCGACGAGCTGCGCGCCGAGTGGTCCGCCACCCTCGGCGAGGAGCAGCTGCGCCGGATCGAGGACGGGCTGCGGCAGCTCGCCCCCGGGGACCCGTTCCGGCTCGACACCCCGCGCTGGTTCGGCGGCCCGTGAACCCGTGAGGAGACCTCAGAACGACCGGCCCTCCCCCCGGTACGGCGGCTGGGGGCCGAGCGGCGGGTCGGGCCGGTCGCGCTGGTCGGCGCAGAGCGCGGAGCTGAGTCGGGTGAGCAGGGCGGCGAGGTCGTCGTACTCCTTCTCGTCCCAGTCCCCCAGCAGTTCGGCGAGCTGGGTGCGCCGGGCCTCGACCAGGCGCAGCGCCGCCTCCTCCCCCGGCTCGGTGAGCCGCAGCGGCAGCCCGCCGGAGCGGGCGGCGAGGCCGCGGCCCTCCACCTCCCGGACGGCCTCCTCGACGACCGAGACCGGGACGATCCGCCGCTCGGCCAGCTCGGCGGGCTCCACCGAGCCGTGGTGGTGCATCTGCAGCAGCAGCCAGCTGGAGGCGGGCAGCAGGTCGAGTCCGGCGGTGGCGGTGATCCGGCGGAAGAGGTCGCGCCGGGCCTCCCGGGTGCTCAGTACGGACAGCGCGCGGGCGATCTCGTCCAGGGAGGAGCGTTCGACCGGATTGATCCCGATGGACTCGCTCAGGTCGGGCGCGGTCACCGTGGAGCGCAGCTTCTGCTCGCGCAGGAACAGCGACAGCACGAAGGCGACCACCGCGACGGGCACCGCGTAGAGGAACACCCGGGTGATCGACTCGGCGTACGCGTGGTGGACGCCGGCCTGCGCGGCGGCGGGCAGCCGGGAGATCAGGCGGGGGTCGGCGGTGATCGCCTCCGCCCGGAAGCCCGGTGGCAGCGGCTGCCCGGCCAGGGCGTCGGCGAGCCGGGAGCGCAGGCCGCTGGCGAAGATCGTCCCGAAGATGGAGACGCCGAAGGAGGCGCCGATGGAACGGAAGAAGGTGGCGCCGGCGGTGGCCACCCCGAGGTCCTGGTAGCCGACCGAGTTCTGCACGATCAGCACCAGCACCTGCATCACCAGGCCCAGCCCGAGGCCGAAGACCAGGAAGTAGAGGCTCATCTCGGCCGTGCTGCTGTGCTCGTCCAGCCGGGAGAGCAGCAGCAGGCCGACCGTGGTGACGGCCGTCCCGGCGATCGGGAAGATCCGGTAGTGGCCGGTGCGGGCGACGACCTGGCCGGAGCCGATCGAGGTGAGCAGCATGCCGAGCACCATCGGCAGCATGTGGATGCCGGACATGGTGGGCGAGACCTGCTGGACCACCTGGAGGAAGGTCGGCAGGTAGGTGAGGGCGCCGAACATCGCGAACCCGACCACGAAGGAGATCACCGCGACCAGGCTGAAGGTCCGCGAGCGGAACAACCGCAGCGGCAGGACGGGCTCGGCGGCCGCCCGCTCCACCTGGACGAAGACCAGCAGCAGCGCCAGGCCGAGCACCCCCAGGCCGACGACCTGCCAGGAGCTCCAGGCCCAGGTGGTGCCGCCGAGCGAGGTCATCAGCACCAGGCAGGTGGCGACGGCGGCGATCAGCGCGGTGCCCAGGTAGTCGATCCGGTGCTCGCGCCGGACCTCCAGGCCGTGCAGCACCGCGGCGATCACCACCAGGGCGACGACGCCGATCGGCAGGTTGACGTAGAAGACCCAGCGCCAGCTGAGGTGGTCGACGAACAGGCCGCCGAGCAGCGGTCCGAGGACGCTGGTGACGCCGAAGACGGCACCGAAGACGCCCTGGTACTTGCCGCGGTCCCGAGGGGCGACGAGGTCCCCGACGATCGCCTGGGAGAGCACCATCAACCCGCCGCCGCCGAGCCCCTGGAGCGCCCGAAAGGCGATCAACTCCCCCATGTTCTGGGCGAGTCCGCAGAGCACCGAGCCGATCAGGAAGATCACGATGGAGGCCTGGAAGAACCGCTTCCGGCCGTACATGTCGCCGAGCTTGCCCCAGAGCGGGGTGGCGGCGGTGGAGGCCAGCAGGTAGGCGGTGACCACCCAGGACAGGTGGTCCAGGCCGCCGAGGTCGCTGACGATGGTGGGCAGCGCGGTGGAGACGATGGTCTGGTCGAGGGCGGCGAGCAGCATCGCCAGCAGCAGGGCGCCGATGGGCACCCACAGGTTGGGGGCGGTGACCTCCGGCGGGCCGGGCTCGGCCGCCGGGCTCCGGTCGGACGCGGCACGGGGGTACCCGCGGCCGGAGGTCGGGGGAGGGTCCGTCATGGCGTCTCCGTAGGGTCGCGGGGTGGCGGGGCCGGACCACCGGACGCCCGGTGGATGATCACTCCCGGTTCCCCATGCTGGCAGATTCGTCCCGTTTTGCGCCGCCCGGTTGAGCCGAACGTAAGCGCCCGGGCCATCCCACGCGCCCCGGCGGTTTCCCCCGGGGCCAACCACCACCAACCGGCACAACACCCCCGCCGGGGGCCGGACGCCCCTGTCCACCCTCCGGGACGTCCTGCATAATCAGGCGCGATCGCGAGACCCGAGAACCGAGGAGGACCGGCCGATGCCGGACCAGCACTGCCCGACGTGCGGCACCGCCCGCTCCACCGGGTGCGGCTGCCTCCCGGACCGGAGCCTCGACGAGACCGCCGTCCTCCCGCACCTGGAGGGCCCGCCGCTGGTCCGCCCGTACGTGCCGCAGGCGCCGGACCAGGTCGCGGACGAGCCGCCGCTGACCACCGACCCGTTCGCGACCACTGTCCTGCCGCCGGTCCAGCCGGGTCAGTCGGGTCAGCCGGGTCTCCAGGGCAGAGCGGGCACGCCCCCGCTCGGGCCGGACGCGGACGCCTACGCGACGACCGTGCTGCCGCCCGTCCCGGGCCCCGCGCCGGACGCGTACGCGACCAGCGTCCTGCCGCCGGTCCAGCCGGTCCAGCCGGTCCAGCCGGGGCCGCCTGCCCCGCCCGGCGGCGGGGACGACCTCGGCTACTTCCCCTTCGACAACGGCGCACCCGAACCCGGCGCCGCCCCCGGCGGACGGGCCGCGCGCCGGGCAGCCGAGCAGGCCGAGCGCAGCCCGTTCGCCGGGCGCAAGGGACTGATCGCGGGCATCGGCGCCGGACTGCTGGCGCTCACCGTGGGCCTCGCGTACGCCGTGACGCCCTCCTCCGAGCCGACCCGCCGGGCCGCACCGGCTCCCAGCACCTCGCTCGCCCCCGCCCCGGTGGACCCGCCGACCCTGGCCGCCCCGCCCACCGACTCCGCGGCACCGACCACCGAGGCGCCGAGCCCGACCCCCACGCCCACCCGCAAGCCGAGCCCGACCAGGACGCCGACCCCGACGCCCACCCCCACCCCCACGCCGACCCCGACCCCCACCCCGACGCCCACACCGACCCCGACGCCCACCCCCACACCGACGGCCACGCAGACCCCGCGGGTGCTCCAGATGGGCATGAGCGGACCGGACGTCAAGGCGATGCAGCAGCTGCTCTACCAGGCCGAATGCGGCTACGTCGACAAGTCGATCATCACCGGCACCTTCGACTGGTGGACCCAGTCGGCGCTGAAGGACTACCAGGGCCAGAACCGCATCAAGGGCGAGAACGGCGTCTACGGTCCCAAGACCCAGGCCGTCCTCACCGCCGACCCGGGCTGCTGACCCCGGCCGTCCTCACCACCGCCGGGCCGCTGGCCCCCGCCGCCGGGAACATCGCCCCCCGCCGTCGGCCCGCGCCGACCGGCGTGGGCGGTCACCGTCAGCCGGTGATCGCCCCGAAGATGCTGACCCCGGCCAGCACCACCATGATCGCCGCCGCCACCCGGATGATCAGCTTCATCGGCACGTACTTGAGCAGCTTCTGCCCGCCCACGATGGCGATCCCGCCGACCGCGCACAGCGCCAGCCAGGAGCCGAGGCCGACCGCCAGCGGATCGGCGTACTTGGCGGCCAGGTTGGCGGTCATGATCTGGGTCAGGTCGCCGAACTCGGCGACCGCGACGACCAGGAAGCTGGTCCCGGCCACCTTCCAGAAGCGGTTCGAGGACGGCTCCTTGGCGGCGTGCTCGTCCTCGTCCTCCCCGCCGTGGAACAGCAGCATCGCCGCGCCGACCAGGAACAGCACACCGGTGATGCCCTCCACCCACCGGTGCGGCAGCAGCGAGAGCAGGTGCCCGGCGACCAGTGCCAGCACCACCTGGACCAGCATCGCGGCGGCGACACCCGCGAAGACGTAGCTCGCCCGGTACTTGGTGCCGAGCACCAGGCTGGCCAGCGCGGTCTTGTCGGGCAGTTCGGCCAGGAAGATGATGCCGAACGTCAACGCGGCAACGGTCAAACTCATCGGAGGAATCCCTCGGTCGGGCTGCCCGGCCTCGGCGGGTCCGTCAGGGGACGCTTCGGCCCGACAGCACTGGAAACGGTCACAGCACTGCGGCCGAAGGTCTCGCCGGCAGCCGCCAACCGCGCGGTGCCCCGGGCGCCGGGCCTGTGAGGGCCAGTATGTCGACGGTCCGGTGGAGGGCTACTCCCCTTCAACGCGCCCCAGCCTACCCGACGCCGTCGAACACCCGACCGCGACCGCCGAGCACCGCGGGCGTCAGATCCAGCTGGTGAACCACATCCGGTCCTGCCAGGACGACATCGGGATCACCTCGCCCGTGTACAGCGGGTAGAAGAAGGCGAAGCAGCCGACGATCGCGAGCACGATCAGCCCGGCCGCCGCCGCGCCGTACCGGCGGCGCCGGGGGCTGCAGCCCACCGGGCCGAGGATCGCGCCGAGCATCTGGGCGACGGCCAGGCACAGGAACGGCACCAGCACGACCATGTAGAAGGAGAAGATCGTCCGCTCCTGGTACTGGAACCAGGGCAGGTAGATCCCGGCGACCGCGCACAGCACGGCGCCCGAGCGCCAGTCCCGGCGGAAGAACCAGCGCCACAGCAGGTAGACCAGCGCGAGGCAGGCCGCCCACCAGAGGAACGGGGTGCCCAGACCGAGGATCTGGGCCGCGCAGCCGCCGGAGGAGGTGCAGCCGCGGGTCCCGCCCTGGGCCGGTTCCCAGTACATCGAGACCGGGCGGCCGTCGACCAGCCAGGAGAAGGGGTTGGACTGGTAGGTGTGCGGGGTGCTCAGGCCGGTGTTGAAGTCGTACATCTGCGAGTGGTAGTGCCACAGACTGCGCAGCGGCCCGGGCACCCAGCTCATCGAGACCTGCGGCAGCGGGATGCCGAAGGCGTGGTCCGGGGAGAGCCCGGCGCGGCCGTCGGCCCAGTGCCGGTCGTAGCCGCCCTCGCCGTTCGCGCCACTGGCCAGCCAGCCGCTCCAGGCGCCGACGTACACCACCACGGCGGAGCCGACCATGGCGAGGAAGGCGGGTACGGCGTCCCGGCGCAGCATGGAGCGCCAGGGGTGGCGGGCGCCGGCGCCGCGGCGGCCGGACTGGTCCCAGAGCACGGTCAGCAGGCCGAAGGCGGCCAGGATCGGGGCGCCGTTCCACTTGACCGCGCAGGCCGCGCCGATGAGCACCCCGGCGGCGATCCGCCAGGGGCGCAGGCCGAGCCGGACGGTGTCGCCGTCGGTGGCCGCCGCCAGCCGGGCGCGGGCGTGGTCGCGGTCGACCAGCAGGGCGCCGAAGGAGGCGAGTACGAAGAACATCTGGATGCCGTCGAGCAGCCCGACCCGGCTCATCACCAGCTGGAGGCCGTCGACGGACATCAGCAGGGCGGCGGTGCAGCCGATCAGGGTGGAGCCGAAGAGCCGGCGGCCGATCCGGGCCAGCATCAGCACCGCGAGGGTACCGAGCAGGGCGGTCATGAACCGCCAGCCGAAGGGATGCAGCCCGAACAGCTGTTCGCCGATCGCCATCACCCATTTGCCGAGCGGCGGGTGGGCGATGAACTCGGGCGCGGAGGTGAGCGGGACGGACTGCGGGGCGGCCAGGATGTCGGCGTTGGCATGGTCGGGCCAGGTGCCCTCGTAGCCCTGCTGGAGCAGGGACCAGGCGTCCTTGGGGTAGTACGTCTCGTCGAAGACGAAGGCGTTGGGGTAGCCGAGGTTCCAGAACCGCAGCAGGCCCGCGAAGACCGCGACGCCGATCGGGCCGAGCCAGCCGGAGTGGTCGGCCGCCCAGCGGAGCGGACCTCCGCGCGGGGCCGGTGCCGGATCCGGGTCGGCGGTGGCCCGGGCCGCCGGGGGGTGCGTGAGCGCCGCTTGCGTCATAGCCTCGCCGATTCGCCTGTCTGCGGGGCCCGCGACTGCCGCGCCGGACCCGGGTCTGCTGCCCTGGCCGGGGCCGGGCGGTCAACAGCCACTGACACTATGTGGCGGTGCCCGGGAAGCCAAGCGCGACCGGCGCCGACCAGGTGACCTGGCCGGCGCCCGCCTCGAACACCCTTGCGCGGCCGGGGCGCACGCCCTCGCGCGGCTGCGGCGCGCGGGCCCGTGGCCCGTCAGGCGGCCGTCTGCAGCTCCCGGACCGGGGCCGGGGTGCGGACCACGGCCGGAGCCGCGTTGTCCTGCTCGGCCGTGAGGTACGGGCGCAGCCGCAGCGCCAGCAGGACGATCAGCAGCGTCGAGCCCGCCATGGCCGCGAGGTAGAGCGGCCAGGTGCCGGAGCCGACCAGCAGCACGCCGACGGCCGGGCCGACCGCGATCGCGATCTGCTTCACCAGGGCGTACCCGGAGTTGTAGGTGCCGAGCAGCCGGGCCGGGGCGAGGTCCGCGACCATCGGGCCCATGGTGGGCGCGAGCAGCGACTCCCCGACACCGAACAGGGCGTAGATCGAGACGATGGCGACCGTGGCGGCCATGGTCTCGGTCCGGATCAGGCCGGCCACCAGGGCCATCGCCCAGGCGCCGAGCCAGACCACGCCGGCCGCGGCCATCGCGGTGGTGCGGCGGCGGCGCGCGGTGATCCGCACCATGAACATCTGCAGCACCACGATGGTCACCGCGTTGGCGCCGATCGCGAGGCCCAGGGTGGACGGCGCGGTGCCGACGGTGTCGGTGGCGAAGGCCGCGACGCCGGACTCGAACTGGCCGTAGCAGGTGAAGAAGATCAGCCCGGCGAGGATGCTGAGCCGCACCATCGCCTTGTCGGCGAGCAGGGCGCGCAGGCCCGTCGGGCCGTCGCCCTGCCGCTGGACGACGCTCAGCTGGGCCTTGGGCATCCGTGCGGTGCCGGTGACCAGGGCCAGGCCGAGGAAGGTGATCGCCTCGATGGTGAACAGCCGGGTGAGGCTGGCCGGGTCGGCGACGTTCACGATCTGCCCGCCGACCAGCGCGCCGATGCCCATGCCCAGGTTGACCAGGGTGAACTGCAGCGCGAAGGCGTGCGAGCGGGTCGCCGCCGTGGAGCAGCGGACGATCATCGTGGCGAGCGCCGGCTGGCAGGTGGTGACACCGGCGCCGAACAGGAACGAGGAGACCAGCAGGGCCGGGGTGCCGGTGGCGTGGCCGAAGGCGAACGCGCCGGTGGAGGCCAGTGCCGCACCCACCAGCAGCACCGGACGGGGACCGTGGCGGTCGATGCCGCGCCCGGTGAACGGGAGCACGGCCAGCGCCGCCAGCGCGAAGACGGTGAACACCATCCCGGCCGCCAGCGAACCCAGCCCGCGCACCTGGTCCACGTACACGAACATGTACGGCATCGTGAACCCGCTGCCGAACGCACTGAGCGCGTTGCCGATCTGGACGCGGCGCAGCGGGCCGCCCGCCCCGCGCTGCTGCCTCTGCTGCTTCACCGTGCCGGTCACCGTGCACATCCCTTCTCTGTTTCGACTGGAACTCTTAAGCCCGGAAGATTTCAGACCTAAACTGTGACGAGATAAAGTCTTAGCACCGGAAGACTGCGGAGTCAAAGGCTTAAGGAGTGCACGCCCGTGCGACACTGGTCCGCATGACTACGGACAAGCCGTCGCCGGCTGCCGACAAACCGCCGCGGAGCACTCCCCTGGAGCTCGGCATCGCCGAGCAAGTTGCCCTCTACCAGCGGGAGTTCCCCACCGTCGACCCTCAGGTCGAGACGATCGTGCAGACCCTCAACCGGGTCTCCCGGCGGATGGGCGTCGCGTACGACCGGCAGCTGACTGTGCTCGGAATCACCTCCGCCGAGTGGGAGGTGCTCAAGGCGCTGGTGGTGAGCGGCAGCCCGTACCAGCTGGGGCCGGGCGAGCTGGCCAAGCGGCTGGGGCTCACCCCGGCCGCGATGACCCACCGGATCGACCGGATGGTGGCCGAGGACCTGGTCACCCGGGAGCGGGACGAGTCCAACCGGGTGCGGGTGATCATCGAGCTGACCGAGAACGGCCGCGACAAGTGGCTGGAGTCGATGCGGATGGCGGCGGTGTTCGAGGAGGAGCTGCTCCAGGACATCGCGGGCGAGGAGCGCACCGCGCTCTCCGCCCTGCTGGCCCGGATGCTGCGGCGGATCGAGGAGAGCCAGCCGGACGCGCTCGGGCGCACGGCCGACCTGGCCCCGTGACGCCGGTCCGGCGGAGACACGTGAGTCCGGCCCGCCGGGGGGGTGCTCCCCCGGCGGGCCGGACTCGTTCCAGGTCAGGTACCGCTCAGCCGCTCAGCCGCTCAGCCGCTCAGCAGGGGCCGTTGTCGGTCCAGACGCCCCACTGGCCGCTCTGGCTCGGGTCGTCGCCCTTGGTCCACCACTTGTTGGTGTAGTAGTGGCCCTTCCAGGAGACCTTGGTGCCGCCGGCCGCGTAGGTGGCGTTCGGGTCCCAGCTCGGGGCGGCCGGGCAGGTCGCCGGCGAGGACGGGGTGCCGGTCGGGGTACCGGTGGGCGTGCCGGTCGGGGTCCCGGTCGGCGTGCCCGTGGGGGTACCGGTCGGAGTCTGGGTCGGGGTCGGGGTGCCGGTCGGCGGGGCCGGGCAGCCGGCCGCGGAGCCGTTGGTGGCGTTCACCATCGTGTCGAACAGGGTGGTGTTGGTACCCAGGTCGTACAGCGAGAAGGCGAAGGAGCCGCCGAGGCCGTTGCAGTGCGCGTAGTCGAGCTTGGCCTGGACGGACTTGGCGTTCTCACCGCTCCAGAAGGTGTTGCCGTCGTAGAAGTAGGCGGCCTTGGCGTCGTCGTCCCAGTAGGTCTTGGACGGGTTGTCGACGAAGCCGGCCAGCTCCTTGTACATCTGGATGCCCGGGACGTTGCCGGACATCGCGGCGCCGGCCGCCGGGGCGGTGGCGGGCTGGAAGAGGCCGTTCTTGCCGTTGTTCTGGACGCCGGTCCAGCCGCGGTAGTAGAACGGCACGCCCATGTTGATCTTGTTGGCCGGGAAGCCGCCGGGGATGCCGTACTGGGCGTCGCCGGCCGTCCAGGCCTTGATGGCGTTGTCGATCGAGTACTTGCCGTTGCCCGGCTTGGCCGGGGTCGACGGATCGTTCGGGCCGGAGTACAGCGGGGCCTGGTGGTTGGTCGGCCCCTGGGGGTCCCAGCCGCCGTGCATGTCGTAGGTCATGACGTCGAGGAAGGTCAGGTACTGACCGATCTTGTCGGTCTCGACGTTCATGATCTTGTCCTGGCCGGCGCCGACCGCCGCCGACAGGGCGTAGGACTTGCTGTCGGCCTTGCCCTGGGCGTCCAGCTGGTTGCGGAACTCCTGCAGCAGCAGGGTGAAGTTCTGCTTGTCGGCCGGGCTGGAGATGTTGCCGGTGTGGCCGCCGCCGCCCGGGTACTCCCAGTCGATGTCGATGCCGTCGAAGATGCCCTTGCCCGTACCCGGACCGCCGTAGCCGGCGTCGGACGGGAGGTTGCCCTTGATGAACATGTCGATGCAGGACGAGACCAGGTGCTTGCGCGAGGCGTCCGTGGCGGCCGCCGACGAGAAGTACTTGGAGTAGGTCCAACCGCCGATCGAGAGCAGGATCTTGAGGTTGGGGTTCTTCGCCTTCAGCTTCTTGAGCTGGTTGAAGTTGCCCGCGATCGGCTGGTTCCAGACGTCGCCGACGCCGTCCACCGAGATGTCCGCGCCGAAGCTCTTCTGGTAGTCCGCGAAGGCGTCGGCCGCGCCGTCACCGGCATTGGGGTTGTTGTCGTTGGTGTCGGCGGCCTTGGTCGCCTCGAAACAGCCCAGGTCGGTCGGGGAGATGTTGGCGAAGTCGTAGATCAGGTAGTCCAGCTTCCCGGCCACGCCGGTGTCCTGGATCGTCTTCGGGTAGTACGCGTTGGCGTAGACCGACCACTGGTCGTAGTAGGCGACCTTGATGCCGCCGCTGGTGGCGGGCGCGCCGGTGGAGTTGGTGGTCGCGGCGTTGGCCGCGCCGCCGCCGGTCAGCGCGAGGCCCGCGCCGAGCAGCAGGGAGGCGGTGGTGCCGGCCGCGATGGCGGCCAGGCTCTTCGGGCGGCGCCGGCGGGGCCCGTCCGGAGCCGGGGTCCCGGCCCTTTCAATGCGTGAGCGCAGCATGGGTGCGTGACTCCTGGGTGTGGGGGGGTTCCGTCGCCCGGTGGGGTGGCACATCCGGGGTGGGGCCGGACGACCGGGACATGACAGACAAGGGGTGGGAATCGAGCGGGCAGGCCTTGGACGGACACCGGGATGTGCCGAACCGGCGCCCCCGGCACGAGGCCGGTGACGCCGGTTCAGGGGCTCCCTGCACCTGGGCAATAAAAATGGACTAGACCAACTCCCCCGTCAAGGGGTGCTGTTGGCCCTTGAGACCCGCTTAAGGTTCCGCCCCGCGCCGACCGCGGCCGCACACCGGGCCTGAGCTGCGGCAGTTCAGTAGCGGACGGCGTTGGCCACCTCGGCCTTGACCGTGCCGGAGAGGTCCCGGTTGGCGTGCGCGGTCGCCTGGGCGCTCCCGCCCGCGGCCACGTCGTCGACCGTCACCGCGGTCGCGTCCAGCAGCTTGCCGCTCCCGTCGGTGAAGTTCACCTGGATCACGTACCGGTACGACTGCTGCCCGTGGTTGGTGACGGTCAGCTGCACCTGCGGCTTGCCGTCCGAGCCGGTCGACACCGACCCGACCGAGACGTCCCCCTTGGCATCCAGGCCGCCCTTGATCCCGGCGACCGCCGAGGAGGCCGCGGAGATCGCCGACGAGGCCTCCGCCTCCGCCGAGGAGATCGCCCCGCCCACCCCGCCGGCCGCCGAGGCCAGTGCCGAGGCGGCGGAGGCCGCGGCGCTCGCCAGCTTCTGCGCCTCCCCGGCCGCCGAGGAGGCCGAGCTGCTCACACTCTTGCCGGAGGAGCAGCCGGCCAGCACCGCCGAACCCAGCACGGCGGCGGCCAACACCCCTGCGGCGAACCTGTGTTGACGTTTCACCGGTACGGCCGGGCGCGGCCCGGAGACGGCTCGGACGGGTGGCCGACGGTCCGTGCGGTCCATGGAATCCTCGTTCCTTCCCGGCGCCGGGCTGCCCGGCACACTCCCCGCCCACCCTCCGAGCCGGCCGCCACCCCCGCCAGCAGGGGTGCTGCCTCCGGGTGACGCCCGGGCCGCGCCCCGGAGCGGGTCCGACACTTCCCACCGGGCGCGCGGCGCCGAACGCGAACCGCCGACCGCCGACCGCCGGACGCCGGACGGGAACCGCCGGACGGGAACCGCCGGGTGCGAAGCGCCGAACGGGAACCGGCGGAGCGGCCCTACGACAGCCCGGATCCCTCCTGCTCGTCCGCCTCCACCGCCGCCCGCTCCTCGCGCAGCCGCACCAGGTGACGGCGCCGCGCCACCACCCCGTACGCGCCCGCCGCGCTCGCCACGAAGGCCAGCGCGCCGACCCACGGCCGGTCGAAGACGTGCCCGGTGCAGTGGTCCAGGGAGTACCGCCCCGGGCCGGCCAGCCCGATCGCCAGCCCGGTCGCGCCGAGGAACGCCGGGTACTCGTAGCCGCCACCGGTCATGAAGAAACCCGCCGGAGCGTGCACCGCCACGGCGCCGGCCATTGTCCCGGCGACCACCGCGCCGGCCGCCGGGGTGGCCAGCCCGGCCACCAGCAGCGCGCCGCCGCCCGCCTCGCCGAGGCCCGCCGCGATGGCGCTCTCCCGGGCCGGGTGGAAGCCCATGTGGTCCATCGCCTGGGTGGTCCCCTCCAGGCCGGCGCCACCGAACCAGCCGAACAGCTTCTGGGTGCCGTGCGCGATCAGCACCCCGCCGACCGCACTGCGCAGGGCCAGCAGGCCCAGGTCCTTACGGTTCAGGCACATGTCGCATCCTCGTTTCCGCCGAGGAGTGGTCGTACCGCCGGGGAGCGGTCGCACCCACCTCCGTGGCACCTACCTCCATGGCACCCGAGAGCGCTCGCCCGTTCGAGCCGGGACCGCCATCCGGGCGAATCCGCCCACTGCACGGAATGAACCGCGAACGGGGAGATTCGCGCCACGCCCGAGCGCGGGGCGTGGCGTGGCGGAGCGGTCGCACCCGGCGCCGCGGTCATGCTGGGCGCATGTTCGTCTTCAACCTCGGCAGCGCCTTCATCACCTTCTTCGCCGTGGTCGGCCCGCCGAAGACCATGCTGTCCTTCGCCCGGCTGGCCGGTACCCGCAGCAACCGGGAGCTGCGCGGCCTGGCCGCGCTGAGCACCGTCATCTCGGCGGTGATCGGCCTTGTGCTCGGCTTCGGGGCGGACGAGGTCACCACCCTCTTCCACATCAGCGACCAGTCGCTGCAACTCGCCGGCGGGGCGATCTTCTTCGTCTACGCGGTCGCCCTGGTCTTCGGCCTGCACCTCGGCGCGGACGGCGACGACGACGACCACCTGGCGAACCCGCTGGCGGACGGCATCCGCGAGCTGCTGCTGCCGTACATCGCCAGCCCGCTCGCGATCACCGCCGTGCTGGTCTCCTCGCTCAACCGGGACGACTGGGGCTGGAAGGCCGCCGTCGCCGGGGCGTACGTGGCCGTGGTGGCGCTCAACTACGTCTGCGTGGCCGTCCTCGCACCGCTGATGCGGCGCACCCACAGCACCTCGCTGGAGGTGCTGTCCCGGTTGCTCGGCCTGCTGCTGGCGGCGGTCGGCGTCGAGCTGTTCCTGGAGGGCCTGGCCGGGCTCGGGGTGCACCTGCCGGCGGCGCACTGACCGCACCGCACCCCGACCGCGGCGCACCGACCGCGTCGGCTCAGCCGGCCGCCAGGCGGGCCAGCACCTCGCCGATCCGCCCGCGCACCGCCGGGTCGGCGACCAGCCCGTCCGGGCCGATCGCGCCGCGCTCCAGCGGGATCCGGACGCAGGCCTCCGCCAGCACCGCCGCGCCGGTGTAGCCGAGCACCGTGCCCAGGGTGGCCGCGGCGCCCCCGCCGCGGCCCGGGCCGGCGCAGTTGATCCAGGCCGCGGGCTTGTCCGAGATCTCGGTCCCGCCGACCGTCCAGTCCAACAGGTTCTTGAAGGCCCCCGGCAACGTCCCGGCGTACTCGGGGGTGCAGACCAGCAGTGCGTCGGCCGCCCCGATCGCCGCCCGCAGCGCGGCCACCGGCTCCGGCAGCGGGTCGGTGTCGTGGTCCGGGTTGAAGTGCGGCAGTCCGGCCAGGCCCGGGTAGTACGTGGTCCGGAGGCCCGGCAGGGCGTCGGCCACCGCGGCGGCGGTGCGCAGCACGGCCTCGTTGGCGGAGCCGGCCCGCAGGCTCCCGGACAGCAGCAGGATGTTGCGCTCGTTCGGCATGCCGAGGAACCTACTCCCTGACGTCGACGTCAACGCACGGCCGACGTCATCGCACGGCCGACGTCATCGCACGGCCGACGTCAACGCACGGCCGACGGTGCCGCCCGGCCGTCAGTTCGGCAGCAGCGGACGCCAGGGCACCGGGCTGGAGAGGATCATCGAGCTGGCGGGCGGCCCGTACCCGCCGAGCCGGTCGCAGAGCGCCTCGAACTCGGCCATCGTCGCCACCGCGACCAGCAGCACGCAGCACGCCCCGCCGGTGACCCGGTGCAGCTGCAGCACCTCCGGCCAGGTCGCCACCTCGGGGTCGCGCAGCACGCAGCGCGGGCCGTAGCACTGGACCTGGACCAGTGCGGTGATCGGCAGCCCGGCCCGGGTGGGGTCGACGTGGGCGTGGTAGCCGCTGATCACCCCGTCCGCCTCCAGGCGGCGGACCCGTTCGGCCACCGCGGGTGCGGACAGGCTCACCCGGCGGGAGAGTTCGTTGTACGAGAGCCTGGCGTCGGCCTGCAGTTCGGCCAGCAGGCGGCGGTCGACGGCGTCCATGACGGCTCCTGGGATGCGTTGCGATCAGCGGTTTTACATTCATTAAGCAGATCGACCGAACGCCTCGCGAACGACAACCCGAAGCACGGTTGCGGTGCTCATCGGCCATTCAAGCGGGGGGCCACGGCGCCGCACAATGGGCTCCCCGGTGGAACCAGGACTTCCGTCCGCTCCGCCGGTCCCGGGCGACCAGGCCCGGACGGATCAGGAGGGATCGGGATGGGGCACGACACGGTGGAGACACCCAACCTGTCGTTCGGTCGGGGCGGCCGGCCGGGTCGGGGCACCCCGTACGCGCAGTACGTGCGCCTGGAGGAGCTGCACAGCCTCCAGCACCCACGCAGCAAGGAGCCGGCCGAGCTGTCGTTCATCGTCACCACCCAGGTGATGGAGCTGCTCTTCGACCTGCTGCGGCACGAGTGGACGATCGCCCGGCAGGCGCTGCGCGAGGACGACCTGACCGGCGCGCTGGCCGCACTGCGCCGCGGCACCCATGTGCAGGACGTGCTGGTGGAGTCCTGGGACCTGCTGGCCACCATGACGCCGCAGGAGTTCAACTCCTTCCGTGCCCTGTTCGGCGAGGCCTCCGGCTTCCAGTCCTCGGCCTTCCTGCACCTGGAGTTCCTGCTCGGCAACAAGAACGCCGCACTGCTCAACATGTACGGCGAAATGCCCGAGGTCCAGGCCGAGTTGACCGAGGCACTGCGCTCCCCCGGCCTGTACGACGAGGCGCTCGGGCTGCTGGCCCGGCGCGGCCTGGCGGTGCTCCCGGAGGCCTCGGAGCAGCGCTACCGCCCCTCCGAGGAGGCCGCCGCGGCCTGGCGCCGGGTCTACACCGAACCGGAGTTCGCGGAGCTGCAGCCGCTCGGCGAGACGCTGCTGGACGTGGCCGAGCGGGTCACCCGCTGGCGCCAGCGTCACCTGAGCTCGGTCAAGCGGACCATGGGCGGCAAGCCCGGCTCGGGCGGTTCCAGCGGGCTGACCTGGCTGCGCAAGGCCGCCGAGCAGGACGTGTTCCCGGAGCTGTGGGCGATCCGGGACGAGCTGTGAGCAGAAGCGACGGACGAGGGATGGGCATGATCACGCGCGAGGAGTGCGCGGCGCTGGACGCCGTCGACCCGCTGGCGGAGTTCCGCAAGGAGTTCACCCTGCCGGACGGGGTGATCTACCTGGACGGCAACTCGCTGGGCGCCCTGCCGGTGCGCACCCCGGAGCGGGTGGCCCGGGTGGTCGAGCAGGAGTGGGGCCGGGAGCTGATCCGCAGCTGGAACGACGCCGGCTGGTTCGAGCAGCCGTACCGGCTGGGACGGCGGATCGCGCCGCTGATCGGCGCCGATCCGGCGGAGGTGGTCGTCTGCGACACCACCTCGGTGAACCTGTTCAAGGTGCTCGCCGCCGCGCTGCGGCTGCGCCCGGAGCGGCGCACGGTGCTCGGCGACGTCGAGGCCTTCCCGACCGACCTGTACATCGCCGAGGGCGTGACCGGCCTGACCGAGGGCGGGCGCAGCGTGCTGATCCGCCCCGAGGAGCTGGACCGGCACCTGGACGGCGACGTCGCCGCGGTGGTCCTGTCGCACGTGGACTACCGCACCGGCGAGCTGCTGGACATGCCCGGGATCACCGCCCGGGTGCAGGCCGCGGGCGCCCTGATGATCTGGGACGTGTGCCACTCGGTGGGCGCGCTGCCGGTCGAACTTGGCGCCGCGAACGCGGACTTCGCGGTCGGCTGCACCTACAAGTACCTGAACTCCGGCCCCGGCTCACCGGCCTTCCTGTACGTCGCCGAGCGGCACCTGGCGGCCGGTCCGCGGCAACCGCTGAGCGGCTGGTTCGGGCACGCCCGCCCGTTCGCCTTCGAGCCCGGCTACGACCCCAAGCCCGGCATCGGGCGCTTCCTGACCAGCTCGCCCTCGCTGCTCGGCCAGGCCTCGCTGGAGGTCTCGCTGGACATCTGGGAGCGGGCCGACCTGGCCGCCGTACGAGCCAAGAGCCTGGCGCTGACCGACCTGTTCGTCTCGCTGGTCGAGGGCCTGGACGGGGTCGAGGTGGTGACCCCGCGCGAGCACACCCGGCGGGGCAGCCAGGTCGCGCTGCGGCACGCGGACGGCTACCCGGTGGTGCAGGCCCTGATCGCCCGCGGGGTGATCGGGGACTTCCGCGCGCCGGACCTGATGCGCTTCGGCTTCACGCCGCTCTACCTCTCGTACACCGAGGTGTGGGACGCGGCCCGGCAGCTGGCCGAGGTGCTGGCGAGCGGCGAGTGGCGGGAGGAAAGGTTCTCCCGTCGGGGCGCGGTGACGTAACCGGAAGGTCCTGGACATCAGCCTGACCGGCGTCTTCACCGGGGTTCGGGATGAAGACCGTCGTCCCGGCGATGCGGGCGGCCGGCGGCGGCGGCTCGATCGTCAACACGCGGATCCGGGTCAACTCGGTGCACCGGCCGCAGTACGGCGAAGGCCGCCCGGTCGGATCGACCGGGCGGCCTTCGCGTCGGCGCGACCCGTCAGCTGTGGCGGCCGCGGCGGCGGGCGGCCAGGACGGCGAGACCGCCCAGCCCGAGCAGGCCGACACCGGCCAGCCCGAAGACCACCGGAGCGTCGCCCGCACCGGTCGAGGGCAACTCACCACCGCCACCGGGGTGGTGGCCGGTCGGGTGGTGGCTGGTCGGAGCGGGGTGCCCGCTCGACGTGGACGTGCTCGCCGACGGCGAGGTGGCGCTCGCGCTCGGGGAGGTCGGGGACGGCGAGGTCGGGGACGGCGACGTCGGGGACGGCGACGTCGGGGACGGCGATGTCGGGGAGGGGGAGGTCGGGGACGGCGATGTCGGCGACGGCGAGGTCGGCGACGGCGAGGTGGGGCTCGGCGAGGGCGAGGTCGGCGTCGGGCTCGGCGTCACCTTGCAGTCCGGCAGGTCCCCGTCGAACGGGTAGCTGTGGATCTCGTAGCCGCCCGTCCCGGTGTGGATCAGGTTGCCCGCGAGGTACACCCGGCCGTTCACGCCCGGCTGGGCGAGGGTCGTGGTGCCGCCCGGGTTGCCCGCCAGGACCGCGCCCTGGAACTGGGCGCTGCCCAGGATCCGGGCGTTGGTCGCGGTCGGGAAGTTGTACATCAGCTTGGAGCGCATGTCGGTGGTCTGGTCGCCCGGCTGGCCGGTGCCCGTGTAGGTGTTGATGACCGGGCTGTCCCCGAGCATGTTCACCACGACGGTGGCCCCGGCCGGGATGTTGGCGAAGACCAGGCCGATCTGGCCGCCGCTCGGCGAGGCCAGGTCCCGGGAGACGTTGAAGACCTGCTTCATGCTGACTCCGTCACCGGTGAGGGTGGCCTGGCTGGCGGAGACGTCGACGGTGCCGGTCGCGGTGGCCCGCCCGACGCAGTCGGAGACCTCCTCGATCTGGGTCAGCACGTCCTGGTACGGCGCGGCCGCGTTCGGGTCCTGGATCGACTGGCCGGTGGGGTCGATGGTGACGGTGCCGGTGACGCTGCCCGCGTGGCGCAGGTTGCCGAAGGCCGGACCGTGGGAGTCACTGCCGCCGATCAGGATCGAGCTGCCGCTCTTCGCGTCGACGTTGCCGCCGGTGGTGACGAAGTCGCTGCCGTTCGGCGGCACGACGCGGGACCCGACGCCCACGACACCCATGTTGTAGATGCCGCCGCCGTTCTTGTCGACGGTCAGGTTCCCCAGCGTGACGATCTTGCCCTCGGCCTCGGCCGCACGGCCGTTGACGGTGTAGTCGCCACCGGTGAACACGTTGATCGTGGCGTCCCGCCCGGGGAAGTCGCCGTTGTGCGGCGGCGGCCAGGTGGCGGGGCAGTCGGGACCGGAACAGGCACCCAGCGGCGGGGCCAGCGGGGCGGCCCAACCGACCGTCAGCACGGCGGCCAGCGGCACCGCGGCCACGGCGGTGGCCACGGCGACCCGGACGGCCCGGCGCCGTCCGCCGGCGGGCGTTGTTCTCACGGCGGTCGTTCGGTGATCCGGCGAACCGGCGGCCTGACCCATCGACATTTCCTCCGCACATAGAAAAAAGACAGGCCCGGAGGACCTGCCATGTCCCGTGGTATCTGCTGGCGATCCCACAGATCCGGGACATCCAACCCTAGAAGGAACTTTTCCTACCCTATAGACCCTCGGATCCGATCCGACGATCATCCGATCGGCCCAAGACCTCGCCGTCTCCCGCACCGTCCCCGCGGGCTTCCCGCATCGTCCGCGCGGGCCCCCTGGGGGCTTGCCTCCGGCTCACTCCGGGCTCCTCGAGGTCCGGGCCCCCGCTCGACGACCCGGCGGACTAGGTTGGAGCCCATGACCACCGAGGCCCAGGAGCAGGACGCACCGCTCGTCGCCGTCGCGTCCGCAGACGCCGTACTGCGCCACCCCGAGGCGGGCGAGCACCTGCTCACCGACGTCGAGCGGGCCCGTGCCGGACGTTTCCGGCACGAGTCCGGGCGGACCGACTTCGTCGCCGGGCACGTCCTGGTCCGGCTCTGCGCCGCCCGGCTGCTCGGCGTCCCCGCGGCCGGGCTGGTCCTCGCCCAGCAGTGCCCGGACTGCGGCCTCGCCGACCACGGCAAGCCCTACCTGCCCGACCACCCCGGGGTGGAGGTGAGCCTGTCCCACACCCGGGGCGTGGTCGCCGCCGGGGCGGGCCGCCGGCCGGTCGGCGTGGACGTGGAACTCGCCACCCGGGGCGGCTCGCTGGGCGCGGTCGCCCGCCGGGTGCTCACCCCGGCCGAGCTGGCCCTGGTCGAAGCGGCCCCGGAGCCGGACCGGGCGTTCCTGCGGCTGTGGGTGCGCAAGGAGTCGCTGATCAAGATCGGGCGCGCCACCCTGGACACCCTCGGACAGGTCGACCTCTCCGCCCTGCCGCTGGAGGTGCCGCCCGGCCCGCCGGCGCGCAGCCGCTTCCAGGACCTCCACCTGCTCGACTGGACCGCCCCCGGGCAGGGCGCGGCCGTCGCCGCCGTCAGCACCGCCCCGCCGCGGATCGTGGAGCTGGTCCCGGCGGGCTGAGCAGGGCACCGGCCGGGGGCACCCGAGCGCGGGGCCGCTGAATAAGCGGTGTTAGCGTGCCTGGTCGTGGGCACGCCGACGGCGCACGCCCGCCGACCCCCAGCTGCCCACCGGATCAAAGGGTGCCCCGCCATGGCCAAGTTCCTGCTGAGCCTGCACGTCCTCGCGTCGGTCCTGTTCATAGGCCCGGTCGCGGTGGCCGTCAGCATGTTCCCGCGCCGGGCGAAGGCCGCCCTGGCCGGCGGGCCGGACCAGGCCTCGGACGCGGGCGTGCTGCGCGTCCTGCACCGGATCACCCAGCTCTACGCGCTGCTCGGCGTCGCCGTGCCGGTGCTGGGCATCGGCGTCGCCCAGGTGATGGACGTGCTGAGCCAGTCCTGGCTGATCGCCTCGATGGTGCTCACCGCGATCGCCGCGCTCTCCCTGCTGCTCTTCGTCCTGCCCGGCCAGCAGGCCGCCGTGGACGCGCTCGGACTCGACCCGGCGGACGAGAAGCACACCAAGGCCGTCAGCGGCCTGCGGATGCTGCCGATGACCGCCGGGGTGTTCAACCTGCTGTGGGCCGTGGTCGTGGTGCTGATGGTGATCCGCCCGGGCTCGACCACCGGCGCCTGATCCCCGGCCGACCCCGCCTGATCCGCCCGGCCCCCTCCCGCGGGACCGGCTCGTTCGAGTACCGTCCTTGCCCATGACGATCGTGGCGGGCATGGGCAGCCCCACCGGGACGGGCGTCGGCCCGCTGATCCGCGGCTGGCGGGAACGCCGGCAGCTCAGCCAACTGCAACTGGCCGTGCGGGCGGACTCCTCGGCCCGGCACCTCAGCTTCGTCGAGAACGGCCGCGCCCGGCCGGGCCGGGACCTGCTGCTACGGCTGGCCGAACAGCTGGACGTCCCGGTGCGCGAGCGCAACTCCCTGATGCTGGCGGCCGGTTACGCCCCGCACTACCCCGAGACACCACTGGCCGACCCGTCCATGGACGCGCTGCGCGGCGGCGTCGAGCGGCTGCTCGCCGCGCACGACCCGTACCCGGCGGTGGTGCTCGACGGGACCTTCCAGGTGCTGGCGGCCAACCGCTCGCTCGCCCTGCTGCTGGACGGCGTCGACCCGCAGCTGCTCCGGCTGCCGTTCAACGCCGTACGGGTCGCCCTGCACCCGGACGGGCTGGCGCCGCAGATCGTCAACTTCCGGCAGTGGCGCGGGCACCTGCTGGCGCGGCTGGAACACCGGCTGGAGCTGGTCCGCGCGGAGCCGTTGCGGCGGCTGTACGAGGAGGTCCGCGGCTACCCGGAACCGGCGGAGGACGGGCCGGCCGGGGACGGCGCCGGGCACGGGCACCCCTTCGCGCTGCCGTTGCGGGTCCGGCGCGACGGGCGGGTGCTCTCCTTCCTGTCCACCATCGCCACCTTCAACACACCGCTGGACGTGACCGTCTCCGAACTCGCCATGGAGACCTTCCTGCCCGCCGACCCGGAGACCGTCCGGTACCTCCAGTCCGTCGTCGGCCCGGAGCGCTAGCCGGCCACCGCTCCCCGGCCGCTGCGGCCCCCTCCTCCCGGCCGCCGCTGCCCCCGGCCGCGGGAAGGCCCGGCCCCTCATGGTCGGCCCGGCTGCCGGAGCGGCACGCCCGCCCGCTTCACCGCGCGGGCGGTGATGGTGGTCTCGGCGCGGGTGACGCCGAGCGGGCCGAGGGTGTCGGTGAGGAAGCGGTAGAGGCCGCCGTGGTCGGGGCAGAACAGCGTGGCCAGCAGGTTGGTCGGGCCGCTGGTGGCGAAGACGCCGTGCACCCGGGGGTGGCGGGCCAGTGCGGTGCCGACCTCGGCGAGCCGGCCGGGCGGCACGTCGAGCCAGAGGTTGGCGTCCACGGCCATGCCGAGCAGCCGGGGGTCCACGGTGGCGTGGGTACGCAGCAGTCCGAGCCCGTCCAGCCGGTGCAGGCGGCGCCGGACGGTCGACTCGGGGGCGCCGACCGCCGCCGCCAGTACGGCGTGGGACTGCCGGGCGTCCTGCTCCAGCCGGTCCAGCAGCGCGCGGTCGAGGCCGTCCAGCGGCGGGGGCGTGGCCGGGCGCGGGGCGAGCGGCCGGGCGAGCGCGGCGGCCTCCTGGTCGGTCAGCGAGCCGGCCCGCCACTGCCCGGCGTCCGCGAAGACGTGCAGCACGGCGTGGGTGGTGGTCTCGGTGACGGCGCCGGTCGCGGGCAGTTGCCCGTACAGCAGGCGGTCGCGGGCGCCCGCGTCGCTCAGCATCACGGCCCCGACCTCGTGGCCGCCGAGCATGACGTCGACGAAGGGGACGTCGGGGCGGTCGGCGAGCGCCCGGGCGATGGCGTCCACCCGGCCGCGCAGCACCCGGACCCGCAGCAGCAGCGCCCCCACGGCGGCGTCCTCGACGTCGGGCATCCGGACCACCCGCAGCACCCCGGCCTGCCGCATCCGGCCCAGCCGGCGGGTGACCGTCCGGGCGGAGACGCCCAGCACCTCGGCGATCCGGCCGGGCTCGGCCCGTCCGTCCACCTGGAGGGCACCGATCAGGCGGCGGTCGAGGGTGTCCAGCACGGTGTCCGGATCGGTCGTGGCGAGGTCCATGGTGTCCGATCTCCGTCATTCGAGGCCGATTGAGCGTCCTGTTCGGCAGCTCAGACGGTACTCCTTGTCCTGTTCGGCCGGAGTGGACCGGCCACCGGGAGAGGAAGAGACCGCGATGGGGACGACGGAGCTGTGGACGCTGGCGGCGGCCGTGGAGGCGGCGGTGCGGGAGGTCGGCGCGAAGCTGGCCGCGGGCCGGCCGGCCGAGCCCACCCCGGGGCGGACCGTCGAGGAGGCGATGGCGCGGTTCGCGGCACTGGACGGCCCGGCCGCCGCCGAGCTGCGCGAGCGGCTGGCCGCGCTGCGCCCGCAGGCCGGCTGGCTGCCGGAGGAGTTGGACGGCTCGGTGCCCGCCGCGGGCGAATGGTGGGTGTGCGACGCGACCGACGGCGCGGTGCAGTACCTGCTCGGGCAGCCGCACTGGGCGGTCACCGCGGCCCTGGTGCGCGACGGCGCCGCGGTGCTGGCCGTGGTGCACGCCCCGGAGCTGTTCGGCGCGGGCCGCACCTACCGCGCGGTGCTGGGCGGCGGAGCACAGCTGGACGGGCGGCCGATCGCGCCGCTGGAGCGGGAGTTGGCGGCCACCGTCGCCGCCACCAGCCAGCCGCCGCTGGTGGCCGCCGACCCGGTGGCGCTGCGGCGGGCCGGCGAGTCCCTGTCCGCGATGGCCGGCGCGGTGCTGGCGGTGCGCAACCTCGGCCCGACCGCGCTCCAGGTGGCGCAGGTCGGCTCCGGGCACCTGGCGCTGTTCTGGGAGTACGGCCAGGACGCGGGCAACCTGCTGCCCGGCGCCCTGGTGGCGAGCGAGGCGGGCGCGACGGTGACGGACGCCGCCGGGGCGGCCTGGACGGCCGACTCGGACAGCTTCCTCGCCGCCGCACCCGGACTGCACCCGGCGGCGGTGGGGGTGCTGGGCGCCGTCAGCTGAGGCCGAACAGCGCGGCCGCGTTGTCGTGGCAGACCGCCCGGAGCCACTCCTCCCCCAGCCCCAGCCCGGCCAGCGCCTCCAGCTGGTGGACGTACCGGTACGGGATGTTGGGGAAGTCGCTGCCCAGCAGGACGCGTTCGCCCAGCCCGCGCAGGCGCGGCAGTTCGTCGCGCGGGAACGGGACGTCGGCCTCGGCGAAGTCGGTGAACGCGATGGTGGTGTCCAGCCGGACGGACGGGTGGCGCTCGGCCAGGTCGAGGAAGTCGCGGTACTCGGGCATGCCGAGGTGGGCGACCACCAGGACCAGGCCCGGATGCCGGTCCAGGACCGCGCCGATCGGGCCGGGGCCGGTGAACTTGCCCGGGACCGGACCGGATCCGCAGTGGGCGACCACCGGGGTGCCGGTGTCGGCCAGCAGCGCCCAGACCTCGTCCAGCCGGGCGTCCGTCGGGTCGTAGCCGCCGACCTGGAGGTGCGCCTTGAACACCCGGGCGCCGTCCTCGATCGCCCGCGTCACGTAATCGGCCACCCCCGGTTCGGGGAAGAAGGTCGCGGTGTGCAGGCAGTCCGGGGTGCGGGCGGCGAACTCGGCCGCCCAGGCGTTCAGCCAGCCCGCCATGGCCGGCTTGTGCGGGTAGAGCATCGAGGTGAACGCCCGGACGCCGAAGTCCCGCAGCCGCTGGACGCGTTGTTCCTCGGCCTCGCGGTAGGTGATCGGCCAGGGGCGGTTCACCAGCGGGCCGGCCGCGTCGAAATACGCCCACACCTTGTCGAGGACGTTCTTCGGCATGAAGTGGGTGTGCACGTCGATCATCCCGGGCAGGCCGAGCGCCCGCCAGAACTCCCGTACGTCCTGCGCCTCCTGGGCTTCCTGGCCCTCCTCGTCGTTCACGCGGGCACCGGGCGGGCGCGGTCGATGATCTCCGCGGTGTCGACACCGGAGGGCAGGGTGCCGAAGGCGGCGCCGTGGTCGCCGCCGAGCCGGCTCGCGCAGAAGGCGTCGGCCACCGCCGGGCTGCCGTAGCGGACCAGCAGCGAGCCCTGGAAGGCCAGCGCCATCGACTCGACCAGCCGCCGGGTGCGGTACTCCAGATCACTCAAGTCGCTGAGCTGCTTGCGGAGTTCGGCGACGGCGGCGTCCAGCCGGCGGTCCGCCCCGGCGGCCGCGTCGAGTTCGCCGAGGAAGGCCTCGACCGTCTCCGGGCGCTTGGCCATGGCACGCAGGGCGTCCAGCGCGGCGACGTTGCCGGAGCCCTCCCAGATCGACACCAGCGGGGCCTCGCGGTAGAGCCGGGGCATCCCGGACTCCTCGACGTAGCCGTTGCCGCCCAGGCACTCCAGCGCCTCGGCGGAGTGCGCCGGACCGCGCTTGCACACCCAGTACTTGGCCACCGCCAGGCCCAACCGCCTCACCAGCGCCTCGGTTTCGTCCCCGGCGAGAGCGAGGTCGGTGGACCGGGCCAGCCGCATCGCGACGGTGGTGGCCGCCTCGGACTCCACCACCAGGTCGGCCAGCACGTTGCGCATCAGCGGCTGGTCGACCAGTGCCTTGCCGAACGCCCTCCGGTGCAGGGCGTGGTGGACCGCGCGGGTGGCGCCGTAGCGCATCCCGGAGGCGGCGCCGATGGTGCAGTCCAGGCGGGTCATGTTGACCATCTCGATGATGGTCTGCACGCCCCGGCCCTCGGCCCCGACCAGCAGTCCGACCGCGCCGTCGTACTCCAGCTCGGCGGAGGCGTTGGACTTGTTGCCGAGCTTGTCCTTGAGCCGCATCAGGTGCAGCCGGTTGCGGCTGCCGTCCGGGAGGACCCGCGGCAGCACGAAGCAGCTGAGCCCGCCGGGGGCCTGGGCCAAGGTCAGGAAGAGGTCGGACATCGGCGCCGAGGTGAACCACTTGTGGCCGGTGAGCCGGTAGCTGCCGTCTGGCTGCGGGAGCGCCGTGGTGGTGTTGGTGCGGACGTCCGAGCCGCCCTGCTTCTCGGTCATCGACATGCCGGCGATCAGCCCGCGCTTGGTGTGCGGCTCGCGCAGCCCGTAGTCGTACTCGGTGGCGGCCAGCCGCGGCTCCAACTCGGCGGCCAGATCGGGACTCTGGCGCAGCGCGGGGACGGCGGCGTAGGTCATCGAGATCGGGCAGGTGTGGCCGGCCTCGACCTGGCTCCAGACGAAGAACTTGGCGGCGCGGGCGGAGTGGGCGCCGGGCCGCTCCTCCCGCCAGGGCGCGGCGTGCAGCCCGTACGAGACGGCGGTGCGCATCAGCTCGTGCCAGTACGGGTGGAACTCGACCTCGTCGATCCGGTGGCCGAAGCGGTCGTGGGTGCGCAGCACGGGCGGGTTCTCGTTGGCCAGCCGACCCCAGTCGGCGGCCTGCTCGGAGCCCGCCAGGCGGCCGAGCTCGCGCAGTTCGGGCTCGGCCCAGCCCGCGCCGGCCCGGTGCAGGGCGGCGAGCAGGGTCGGGTCGGCGGCGGTGTCGTGTCCGTACGGCAGGGGCACCTGGTTGGTGACCTCATGCGTCGCTGTCATCGCGTCCTCCCAGGGCACGCAGGGTGAAGGAGACCAGGGCGGGGACCACCTCGGCGGTGGCCCGCTGGGGTTCGGAGGGCTCGGCTTTCCCGACTGTCTCGGCCGTCTCGGGTGCCTCGGCTCTCCCGGCTGTCTCGGCCTTCCCGGCCTTCCCGGATGTCTCGGCTGTCTCGGCAGGGGCAGTCGTCTCGACCGGGGCGGCCGCGAGCGGACCGGCCAGGGCCTCCCCGACCGCGCCGACCAGGGCGGCGGCGGTCAGCACCGGGTCCTGCTCGGGGAGTTCGCCGGCCGCCACGGCGGCGGCGATCTCGGTGGCGATCACGTCCCGGAACGCCCGCCGGAAGACCAGGCGCTCGCCGTCCACCACCGCGTCGGCGGGCTCCACCAGCAGCGCGTACGCCAGCCGGGGCGCGCGCAGGGCGCGGGCGGCGAAGGTCTCGACCACGGCGGCGATCCGCCGCTGCGGGGTGTCCCGGAGGGAGACGGCGGTGTTCACCGCGGCCATCTCGCGGGTGACCACCCGGCGGAACAACTCCACCGACAGCTCGGCCTTGTTGGCGAAGTGCTGGTAGACGCTGCCGGTGGCGATCCCGGCGCGGTCCGCCACGGCGGCCATGGTGCAGCCACCGTAGCCGCGCTCGGCGAGCAGGCCGACCGCCGACTGCAGCACCGCCTCGCGCTGGGCGTCCAGGCGGGCTTGGACGGCGGGGGTGCGTCGGTAGGCCATGGAAGCATTGAAGCACCGATTCACTGCTTCGGGGAGGGGGCGGCGCCCTCGTTCGGCTCCAACGACGGGAGGCCGCCCCGGCTGGGGCGGCCTCCTGGCCCTGCTGGTCGTGCTGGTCGTGCTGATCGTGCTGGTCCGACTGGTCGTGCTGATCGTGCCGAGAGCGCTGGTCCGACTGGTCGTACCGGTCCGGCTGGCCCGGCTGGCCCGGCTGGCCTTGACGGTCGGCTACGGGGTGTTACAGCGGGCGGCGCTCCTGCTCCAGCCGCTGGCCCTCGATGTCGAGCGGGCCGAAGGGCGCCCCCGCCTGCGGGGACTTGGCCAGCGAGCGGGCGCCGTCCTGGTCACCCAGACCGGCCCACTCCAGCACCTTGGCGGTGGCCTCCGCCGACTGCGCGGCCGGCAGCTTGCCGATGTTGGAGCCGTGGTTGCCGCCCGGAACGACGTAGACGTAGCTGTCGTCACTGCCCCGGCCGAGACGGAACGGCTTGGCGCCCCACGGGTCGTTGCCGCCGTAGACGAACATGATCCGCTCGCCCTCGCGCTTCACCCAGCGGTCGATGTCGGGCATCGCACGCGGGTTGAAGACGGTCGGGATCTCCTTCGGCACGTAGGAGCGGGCCGAGTAGAGCTCCTTGTAGTCGTAGTGCAACTGGTCCTTCAGGTACGAGACGTCGAAGTACGGCGCACCCAGCTCGGTCGCGGCCTGGTAGTAGTACGCGGTGTACTTCGCCAGCGACTGGTCGCTGTTGCCGGTGATGCCGGACTGGGCGTCGTACCACGCGTACAGCTCGTCGTCGGTCGCGGTGGCGGCCACCGGGACCTTCGCGCAGTCCGACTCCAGGCTGTACTGCCAGAACGCCCAGACCACGTCGAGCACACCGGCCTCGTAGGCGCGGTCCGGGGTGCCGAGGGTGTTGAAGGTGGAGCCCGCCGCCTTGTTGTCGGCGACGTAGCGGGGCTCCAGGCGGTCGCGACGCACCAGCAGCTCGCGCTGGGCGGCGTTCAGCTTGGCGCGGCACTCGGGCGTGCCGACGGTGCGGAAGAAGTCGGTGTAGGCCGCGTAGTCGTTGACATCGGTGTTGTTCGGCGCGACGTAGGCGATCGTGCCCGCCACGTCGTCCGGGTAGAAGCGGCGGTAGAAGGTGGAGGACATGCCGCCCTTGCTGGCACCGGTGGAGAGCCACTCCTGCTGGTAGATCCGCTTGAGCGCGGTCACCAGCTTGTGCGAGTCGGCGGCCTGCTGGCGGATGCCCGCCTTGGACCAGTCGGCCGGCTCGGGGCGGGAGGGGGTGAAGAACCGGTACTCGATGGAGACCTGGTTGCCGTCCACCAGCCGGGTCGGCTCGGTGCGGGACGGGGTGGTGCCCAGCGTGTAGCCGTTGGTGTAGAAGACGGTCGGGCGGTCGTAGCCCCGGTGCAGCACGCTGAAGCGCTGCTGGAAGGTGCCCAGCCAGGGGCGGAAGTGGTCGATCGGCTGGGTGTAGGTGGCCAGGAAGTAGCGGTGGCCGGTGGTGGTCGGCTGCTCCTCGGTGATCGTCACGCCGGGGATCGCCGCCAGGCGGTCCTTGATGTCGGCGGTCGGATCGTCCGCGGGGCTCCGGCCGTGCGCGGCACCGGCCGCCTCGGCCCCCTGTGCGCCGGCAGCCGAGGCCGGGGCGGCCAGGACGCCGATCGCGAACATCGGTATCAGCAGGACGGAAACCAACAGCCTCTTCAGCTTGGTGGTCATCAACTCTCCATCTGGTCAACGGACATGGCAGCTACCCCGTCGGCACAACTCTGCGGTGCGGATGGTGCGGCGGCCGCCCGGTGGACGGCCGAATGGGCCACCCGCCTGGTCGCGGGTGGCCCATCGGGAGAAGGTGCTGGTCAGGGGGTGTCGACGAGGCCTACGGGCGGGGCAGGGTGCAGCCCGACAGGGTGAGGTCCAGGCGGTTGCCGGGAGCGAAGCAGGCGGGGATGCCGTACGTCTCCTGGGCGTAGCCGATGCCCTGGTGCACCGTCACCGCGCCGCTCTCGTCGACCTCGCACGGGTTGTCAAGGGTGCAGGACTCGCCGTTCTCGTTGATCGTGTTGTTCACCGCGACCAGCTGACCGGTCGAGGCGTCGACCACCGGCGAGCCGGAGGTACCGCCGATGACGTTGCAGCCGGAGGTGTAGCGGACCGAGTCCTTGAAGGTCCAGTCGGCCTCGTTCAGCTGGTAGGCGAAGCCGTCGATCGAACAGGAGTAGATCTTCTTCCAGTAACCGGAGACGACCCGGATGTCCGCACCCTGGGTGGGGTGGGTGTCGGCGATGGTCAGCGGCGAGATCCCGTACTTCGACTTGATCGAGGCGTAGCTGGTGTTCAGCTGGTAGATCGACACATCGGTGTCGGTCATGGCGCCGTAGACCACCTTGGTCGCGCGCAGGGTGGCGAGGCGGCCGCCGGTGGCGTTGAGCAGGGTGAAGGTCCGGCTGGAGGCCTGGTCGAGCACCACCTCGCCGGGGCCCGGCATGCCGGATTCCAGGCAATGGCCGTTGGAGAGCACGAGGGCCGGGTCGGTCGCGGCCGAGTTCGGCATCCGCACCAGCGAACCGGAGCAGTTGCTGAGCGCGACCGTCCCGGCGAAGCTGACGGCGGCCGTCCGGGCCGTCGGGGCGGCCTGGGTCGAGGCGGCTTGGGTCGGGGCGGCGGCCTGGGCCGGGAGGGCGCCGACGAGGGAGGACGCACCGGCGACCAGGAGCGTGGAGAGCATGCCTATGAGCGGCTTCTTCATGAGAGACCTCTCGGTGTGGGGGTCCCCCAAAACTGTCGCGGACATGACTTACTGTCAAGAGTCAAAACAAGACCAAGAGAACACCCCTGACCGCGAGGGCCACCCCCCACCGAGCCCAGCCGGGGGCTCAATGGGGGCCCGGCAGGAGCTCACCCAGGTGGCCATCCGGAGCTCACCAGGGGCCCACCAGGAGCTCGCCGGGGCCCGTCAGGAGCCCGGGGCGCTCAACTCCCCTGCCAATGACGCCGACCGAGGCTGATCAGGCGCAGCTGCAGCCGGGCGGTCGCGGCGATCCGCTGCTCGCGGGCCGGGTCCGCCTCCTGGGCCTCCAGAAAGGCGGAGGCCGTCGACACCATGTGGTCGACGTACAACTCGGCGAGCATCCGCAGATCCTGCTCGCTCCAGCCCTTCGAGACCGGCTGGAGCGCCAGAGCGGAACCGACTTCGGCGGCGAAGCGGCCGAGCTCGGCGTCGATCGCCTCGCGTACCTGCCGGACCCCGCCGTGCCGCTCGCGCGCCAGGAAGCGTACGTGTGGACGGTGTTCGCGGACGTGCTGCCGGATCACGTCCACCGTCCGGTCGATCAGCTCCTCGGCGCCGCCGGCCTCGGCGAGCACCGAGCGGATCATGACGTGCAGGCTGGCGAGCGACTCCTCGACCAGCGCGACGCCGAGGGTCGCGAGGTCGGGGAAGTGCCGGTAGAAGGCGGCCGGGGACAGCCCGGCCTCCCGGGTGACCTCGCGGACGCCCAGGCTGGCCAGGTTCTGATCGGCCAGCAGGTGCAGCCCCGCGTCCAGCAAGGCCCGCCGACTCTGCTGCTTCTGGGCCTGTCTGGCCCCTACGGTGTGACTCACGCCATTCAGTAAACAGTCGTTTGCCGAACTTGGCCAGCCGGGCGTACAGTGGTGCCCGAAGTCAGTGAACACTTGTCAACCGAAACCGGCACAGCACCAGCCGCAGCCGAAGGAGCCAGCCGTGATCCTGTTCTCCGCACTGGTCGCCATGGGAGTCCTGATCGGCACCGCCGCCCACCTCCCCCTCCCGGTGTTCCTCGCCGCCTCCGCCGCCATCGCTGCCTGGCTGCTCGCGTTCGGCGCCCGCGAGGGCATCGCCCGCCTGCGCCACCGCTGATCCGGCCGACCGCCACCGGCCCGGCCGAACGTTACGGGCCCAGCCGAACGCCCCGGGCCCGAACGAACGCCGCCGGCCCCCGCAAGCCCCGCCGCCCCGTCCACTCCCGTTGAGAGGACCGCCACCGCCATGAGCACCGTCACCGAGCACGCCCGCACCAACCGCGCCGCCAGCACCCACGCCGCCACCGGGCGCACCGCCGGCGACCGCACCGCCGGCGACCGTCAGGGCACCGCCGAGGCCGACAACCTGGCCATCGCCTCCTTCCTCCTCGGCCTCCCCGGCCTGCTGCTCTTCAACATCGTCCTGGGCCCGATCGCCATCACCCTCGCCACGCTGGCCCTGGTCCGCGGCACCGACCGCCGCGTCCGCGCCTTCCTCGGCCTGGCCCTGGGCATCACCTCCCTGGTCATCCTCGCCGTCACCACCGCCACCTCCCACGGCGTGCTGATCGACCTCGGCTCCTGAACTACGCTCAACTCCCCGTCTCGCTGGCCGAACCACTGATCACCCCAACTCTGCCCACGGCCCCCGCCCGCCACGTAGGGTGGCCACATCGGCCGGGTGACCCCAGGGGGCAGGAGTGAGTACCGAGATCCGCAGCGACGCACAGTCGGCGTCCACCGACGCGGGCGGGGGCGGGCGGCTGCTCGCGGTGAGCGATCTGCACATCTCCTACCGGGAGAACCGCGAACTGGTGGAGAAGCTCCGGCCCACCCACCCCGACGACTGGCTGCTCGTCGCCGGGGACGTCGCCGAACTCACCACCAGCATCGAGTGGGCGCTGGGCCTGCTCGCCGACCGCTTCGCCCGCGTGGTGTGGGCGCCCGGCAACCACGAGCTGTGGACCCACCCCGAGGACCCGGTCCAGCTCCGCGGCGTGGCCCGCTACGACCACCTGGTGGAACTGTGCCGCGGCCTCGGCGTCGTCACCCCCGAGGACCCGTACCCGATCTGGCAGGGCCCGGGCGGCCCCGTCCGGATCGCCCCGCTCTTCCTCCTGTACGACTACTCCTTCCGTGCTCCGGGCACGACCACCAAGGAGGAGTCCCTGGCGGCCGCCTACGAGAGCGGCATCGTCTGCGCGGACGAGCGGATGCTCCACCCGGACCCGTTCCCGGACCGCGACTCCTGGTGCCGCGAGCGCGTCCGGCTGACCGAGCAGCGGCTCGCGGCTTGCGACCCGGACGTCCCGCTGGTCCTGGTCAACCACTATCCGCTGGTCCGCCACCCCACCGACGTCCTCTGGTACCCCGAGTTCGCCCAGTGGTGCGGCACCGAGCTGACGGCCGACTGGCACCGCCGCTTCAACACCGCCGCGATGATCTACGGCCACCTGCACATCCCGCGCAAGACCACCTACGACGGCGTCCCGTTCGAAGAGGTCTCGCTCGGCTACCCGCGCGAGTGGCGCAAGCGCGGGCTGCCGGACCCGCTCCTGCGGGAGGTGCTCCCGCAGGTCACGGTGGGCTGAGCGGAGGTGCCGTGAGCGGCGGCGCCCTGAGCCTCCGCGCCCGGATGCCGGTGCCACCGGCGCCGTGGACCTCCACGGCGCCGGCAGCCCGGGCAGCGGTGCCGCATCCGGTGTCGAGTCCGGTGCCGGGCACGGTCACCTGGCGCCACTTCCCCGGTCGGTGTCCCTGGTCGGCTCCGTGAGCACGGCCCGCTTGGCGCGGTACTCCTCGGCGTCGATGTCGCCCTCCGCGTAGCGGCGGCCCAGGACGGCGAGCGGGTGCTCCGCCGCCCCGGCGGCCCCGGCCCCGCCCGCGAAGCCGCAGGCTCCGCGGCGCCGCCAGACCGTCCGGCGCAGCAGCGCGATCACCAGGACCACCACGGCGATCCAGACCAGGGGCACCAGCAGGATCCAGGCGCCCGGCCCGTGCCAATCTGCCAGCTGGGTGTACATCGCGGGTCATCTCCTCGCGGTCGGCTCCACACCCCCGGGGTTTCCCGAGGTGCCTTGAGCGTCCCGCCGAGGAGTCTCATCGCGCATCCTCCCAGCAGCGGCAGTCGGGGTACTCCCGCGAGAGTACGAACACCGTCCGACACGCCGGACCGGGAGTAGCCGTCAGCCCAGCCAGCCCGGCCGCACCAGCCCCGACTCGTACGCCAGCACCACCAGTTGCGCCCGGTCCCTGGCCCCGAGCTTCACCATCGCCCGGCTGACGTGGGTCTTCGCCGTCAGCGGGCTGACCACCAGCCGCCGGGCGATCTCGTCGTTGGACAGCCCCATCCCGACCAGCGCCAGCACCTCGCGCTCCCGCTCGGTCAGCATCGAGATGTCCGAGAGCCCCGCCGGAGCCGCCTCGGGCCCCTTCGAGCGGGCCGCGAACTCGCCGATCAGCCGCCTGGTCACGCCCGGTGAGAGCAGCGCGTCGCCGGCGACCGCGACCCGGATCGCCCGCAGCAGGTCGGCCGGCTCGGTGTCCTTGACCAGGAAGCCCGCCGCCCCCGAGCGCAGCGCCTCGAAGACGTACTCGTCCAGCTCGAAGGTCGTCAGCACGACCACCCGTACGGAGGACAGCGCCGGGTCCGCGGCGATCCTCCTGGTCGCCTCCAGCCCGTCCATCCGGGGCATCCGGACGTCCATCAGCACGACGTCCGGCACCAGTTCGCGGGCGAGCCGGAGCGCCGCCTCGCCGTCGTCCGCCTCGCCGACCACCGTGAGGTCCTCCTGGAGGTCCAGCAGGGCCCGGAAGCCCGCCCGGACCAGCAGTTGGTCATCCGCCAGCATTACCCGAATCAATCGCTCTCCGCCTTCGGTGTCGGCAGCTCCGCCCGGACCCGGAAGCCGCCGCCCGGCAGCGGCCCCGCCGTGATGGTGCCACCGAACGCGGACGCCCGTTCCCGCATCCCGACCAGCCCGCTGCCGGACCCCCCGGCGTCGCCGACCACCGCGGGCCCCGGGTCCTCGACCAGCACCACCAGGACGGCGGCATCCCGCCAGTCGAGCACCACCACCGCCTCCCGGGCCACCGAGTGGCGGATGACGTTGGTCAGTGCCTCCTGGACGATCCGGAAGGCGGTGAGGTCGACGGTGGCGGACAGCGGTCGGCGCTCGCCGTCCTCGTGCACCTGGACCGCCAGGCCCACCCGGTCGGCCTGCTCGGTGAGTTCGTCCAGCCGACCCAGCCCGGGGGCCGGCCCGCGCGGCGCCGCGTCGGGCCCGCGCAGCGTGGCGAGCACCTGGCGGACCTCGCCGAGTGCCTCCTTGCTGGTCGACTTGATCGTCACCAGTGCGGTGCGGGCCTCCTCCGGCCGCCGGTCGAGCAGCGCCAGCGCGACCCCGGCCTGGATGTTGATCAGCGACAGACTGTGCGCCAGGATGTCGTGCAACTCCCGGGCCATCCTGAGTCGTTCCTCGTTGGCCCGGCGCTGCTCCAGCTGCTGCCGGTAGGCCCTGTGGGCGGCGATCCGCTCGCGCCGGAAGCGGATCAGCTCGGCGACCGCCAGCACCAGCAACAGCCAGGCCAGCAACCCGAGTTCGGCCTGCCAGGCGAACCTGCTCGGCGGGGTGCGCTGCCAGCTGTCCGGCAGCACGAAGGTGGCCAGGACGTGCACCAGGTACACCCCGGCGACCCCGGCCCAGGCCACCCGGCGGTGCCCGCGGCCGATCGCGAGGCCGCAGGCGATCACCCAGCTCACGAACACCGGCCCGTACGGGTACCCGGCGGCCAGGTACCCGGCGGTGACCACCGACGTCCCCGCCACGGCCGCGACCGGACGGCGCCCGAACAGCACCAGCAGCGCCGGGCCGAGCAGCAGCAGGAGGTAGCCGAAGACGTCCAGCGGGACCCGGCCGCCCTGGTGGCGCGCGGCGACGCCCGACCCGACCACCTGGACCACCGCGGCCACCAGCGCCAGCCGCACCGGCGGTCCCGACCCGCCGGACCAGCCTGGCCAGCCCGATCGGCCCGGCCAACCCGCACGCGCCCAGGGCGGGCGCCGGCGCCCGGACGGCGGCTCCGGCGCAGGTGGCGTCGCGGCGGACGGCGGGCCCGACGGCTCCGGGGGCTGGGGCGTGGGCGGCATCATGCCCGGAAGGCTAGACCCGGGCCCGGCTCCCGCGCGTCCTCCACCAGTGGCGTTCGGGCGTACTCCCGCTGGAGTACGCCCGAACCGGTCACCCCGCCTGCTCCGCCTGTCCGGAGGTCGCCGACGCCTCCGACCGCGCCAGCGTCACCACCAGTTCCCCGTCGCGGACGTCCGCGAGCAGCGTGTCCCCCGCCCGCACGGAGCCGTCCAGCAGCAGGTTGGAGATCCGGTTGTCCAGCTCCGACTGGATCGTCCGGCGCAGCGGCCGGGCCCCGAACTCCGGCTGGTAGCCGCGGTTGACCAGGTACTCCTTGGCCGCCTCGGTGACCTCCAGCCGCACGTCCTGGGCCCGCAGCCGCCGCCGGGTGCGCTCCAGCAGCAGGCCGACGACCGACAGCAGGTCCTCCCGGGTGAGCGCGTGGAAGACGATCACCTCGTCGATCCGGTTGAGGAACTCCGGCCGGAACTGCCGGCGCAGGTCCTGCATCAGGTCGTCGCGGATCTCGTCCACGTTGCCCGAGTGGTCCAGGATCCGCTGCGACCCGATGTTGCTGGTCATGATCACCACGGTGTTGCGGAAGTCGACCGTACGCCCCTGCGAGTCGGTGAGCCGCCCGTCGTCCAGCACCTGGAGCAGCAGGTTGAAGACGTCCGGGTGCGCCTTCTCCACCTCGTCGAAGAGCAGCACGCTGTACGGCTTGCGGCGCACCGCCTCGGTCAGCTGCCCCGCCTCCTCGTAGCCGACGTAGCCGGGCGGGGAGCCGACCATCCGGGAGACGGTGTGCTTCTCCTGGAACTCGCTCATGTCGAAGCGGATCATTCGGTCCGGGTCGCCGAACAGCAGCGCCGCCAGTGCCTTGGCCAGCTCGGTCTTGCCGACGCCGGTCGGCCCGAGGAAGAGGAAGGAGCCGGTCGGCCGGTCCGGGTCGCCCATCCCGGCCCGGCCGCGGCGCACCGCCTGGGCGACGGCGGTGACCGCCTCGTCCTGGCCGATCACCTTCTCGTGCAGGTGGTCCTCCAGCTTGAGCAGCCGCTCCTTCTCGGTCGCGTTCAGCTCCGCCACCGGGATGCCGGTCCGGGAGGAGAGCACCTGGGCGATGTCGTCGGCGGTCACCTCGACGACCTCCTCGCGGGACTCCGCGATCGCCGCCAACTCGGCCTCGGTCTGCCGCAGTTCGGTCTTCAGGTTGGCGGCCCGCACGAACTCCTCGTCCGCGACGGCCTCGTCCAGCTCCCGCTTCAGCTTGGTGATCCGGTCCTGCACGGAGGTCGCCGCGGTGGAGCCGCTGAGGCTGCGCAGCCGTACCCGGGCGCCGGCCTGGTCGAGCAGGTCGATCGCCTTGTCGGGCAGGAAGCGGTCGCTGACGTACCGGTCGGAGAGCGTCGCCGCCGCGTCCAGCGCCTCGTCGGTGAACCGCACCTGGTGGTGCGCCTCGTAGGCGTCGCGCAGCCCGTGGAGGATCTCGATCGTCTCCTCGACGCTCGGCTCCGGCACCAGCACCGGCTGGAAGCGCCGCTCCAGCGCGGCGTCCTTCTCCACGTGCTTGCGGTACTCGTCCAGCGTGGTCGCCCCGACCACGCTCAACTCACCACGCGCCAGGGCCGGTTTGAGGATGTTGCCGGCGTCCATCGAGCCCTCGCCGCCACCGCCCGCGCCGACCACGGTGTGCAGCTCGTCCAGGAACAGGATCACGCTCTTCTCGGCCGCCGTGACCTCGTCGATCACCTTCTTCAGCCGCTCCTCGAACTCGCCCCGGTACTTGGAGCCGGCCACCAGGGCGGTCAGGTCCAGGGTGACCACCCGCTTGTCCTTGAGGCTCTGCGGCACGTCCCCGGAGACGATCCGCTGGGCCAGCCCCTCGACGATCGCGGTCTTGCCGACGCCCGGCTCGCCGATCAGCACCGGGTTGTTCTTGGTCCGCCGGGAGAGGATCTCCACGGTCTGCTCGATCTCCTCGGCCCGCCCGACCACCGGGTCCAGCCGGCCGCCGCGCGCCTCCTCGGTGAGGTCCTGGCCGTACTCGTCCAGCGTCGGCGTCTCGCTCGGGTGGGCGCCCGAGCTGCTGCGCTCGCCACCGGTACCGCGCCCTTCCAGCACCGACTTCAGCGCCTCCTGCGAGGGCGCCGCGTTGCGCAACGCCGTACCAGCGCCGGAACGTTCCTGCTCCAGCAGGGCGCCGAGGATGTGCTCCGGGCCGATGTACGAGGCGCCGACCGCCCGCGAACGGGCGTGCGCGGCGAGCAGCGCGCGCTTGGCCGAGGGGGTCAGCGCGGGCTGCCCGTCCAGCGACTCCCGGTCGCCGGTGGGCAACGCGTGCGCCAGGTCCCCGGACAGCCGGTCCGGGTCGATGCCCGCCCGCTCCAGCATCCGCCGCGAGGGCTCCACCCGGGTGGCCGCCCAGGCCAGGTGCGCGGTGTCGAGGTCGCTGCTGCCGTCCTCGACCGCGCGCTGCGCGGCGAGCCCCAGCAACTCCTGGGAGGACTCGCTCAGCAACCGCCCGATCGGCACCCGCTGCACGGCGGGCGGAGAGGCCAGCGGGCTCATCCCGAAGAACCGGCTGAGCAGGTCGGAGAACGGGTCGTTCGATCCGAACGGGGGCATGGTCACGGAGGTTCACCTCTCCCAAGCGGTTTGCAGCCACACAAACACAGGGCGCGTGGACCCGCCTCCCGGGCGAACCGTCGGAGCGCTCCGGCCCCGGATGCCGCTCCCCGGTCCCTGGTCCCCCACATCCCGCGAAACCCGCGGTCCCGCTCGCTCAACCGGTGATCTGCTCCAGCAGCACACCGCCGCTGTACGTCACCGCCATCGCCAGCAGCCCGCCCACCACGTTGCGCAGCACCGCCCGTCCCGGCCCGGCCCCGCCCAGCCGGGCGCTCGTCCAGCCCGACCGGGTCAGCGCCAGCACGACCGCCACCACCGTCACCGCCAGCCGCCACCGGACTCGGCCGGCGGCTTGTCCGGCATTCCGACCAGGGTCTCCCACCCGGCCGCCGGCAGGCCTCCACCTCCCCGGCCGGACCCTCCACCTCAACGGCGGTGCCCACACCACCCGTCAACCCACAACAGGCGCCAGCACCCGCCGCAGATCCTCCGGACCCTGGTAGAGCAGCCCGGTCATCCCCAGCGCCACCGCCGCGTCCACGTTCTCCTGCCGGTCGTCGACGAACAGGCAGCGCTCCGGCGCCACGCCGGCCCGCTCCGCGGCGACCTCGTAGATCCGCCGGTCCGGCTTGGCACTGCCCACCCGGGAACTGTTCACCACCTCGTCCGCCAGATCCGTCAGCCCCAACCGCGCCAGGTCCTCGTCCAGCCACACCGTCGCATTGGTCACCAGCACCACTCGGCAGTGCTCCCGCACCCGCCGCAGCAACCCCACCACGACCTCGTCCGCCCAGAACGGCGAGTCGGCGAACGCCTCCGCCAGCCCCCGCGCCGCCGACTCCGGCACCCGCCCGGCCAAACCCCGCGCGATCGACTCCACCCACTCCGCCTTGCCGATCCGCCCCAGCAACAACGGCAGGTCGTTCTCCGGCGCGAACCCGACCGCCGCCGTACTCCCCTCGCCCAACCCCGCCGCCCGCTCCAAGGCCGCCACCCCGGCCCCGTCGAAGAACCGGATCACCCCGTCCACATCACACAGCACCGCGTCGAACGCCCTGGTAGTAGTCACCCCACCTCTCCTACCACGCACGACCACCGCCCCCGGCACCCGGGTGCCGTCAGCGCCCGGCCGGACCGGAGCGGGACCACCCCCGCGGGATCAGCGCCGGAACACGGTCCCGGTAGCCCTCGTAGTCCGCACCGAACAGGCCGGCCATCAGCCCGTCCTCCGCCCGGACCCGCAGCAGCAGCCACGGGATCACGATCACGAAGTAGGCGACCCACACACCGAAGCCGCACGCCAGCACGCCCCCGCCGATCAGACCCAGCAGACCGGTGTAGATGGGGTGACGGACCAGCCCGTACGGACCGTCGGTGCGCAGCTCGTGCCGCTCCTGGACGGTCGGCACGCTCGCCCACATCGTCCCCAGCACCCACCGGGCCCACAGCAGGAGTCCGGTCGAGGCCACCGCCAACAGCACACCCACCACCGCGAGTTCCGGCTGCCAGTACTCCAAGTGCCGCCAGAACCCCCGCGTCCGGTCCAGCACGGCGAGCACCCCATAGACCCCGACGCCCAACAACACCCGCCGGAACAGCGAGCGGCGCAACCCGCCCAACCACCCCCGGAAGCCGGACCGCCCCACCACCGCGAAGTACAGGACACCCGCGATCCAGGCCACACAGAAGATCACGACACACGTCTCGGTCAGCAACTCGGTTGCCGAGTGCAGAGAATCCATCCCCCAAGGCTGCTCCGCCCACCGGTCCCTCACCACCACCCCGGGGCCGATGGACACCCCCGTCCCCCGTCCACCCCCAGGTGGAGCCCCACCGCGCAGACCGGAACGCTCCAGGGGGCTCCCCCATGATCGTTCGGGCGACATACCGGAGGTCGACTTCTGTGGCGAGACTGCCGGAACGGCTGCGGCCCAGGTCGGAATCATGCTCCTGACCTGGGCCGCAGCCTGCGTTTCAGCTGTTCACGGGGTGGGCGCGGACGGTTTCGAACCGCCGACATCCGCTTTGTAAGAGCGGCGCTCTACCACTGAGCTACGCGCCCCCGCTCGTGGCCGGTGGGCGCACGACGAGTGCCTAGGGTACCTGGTTCGGAGGAGTGGTGTGGTGTGGGGCGGGCCCCGGGGTCCCCTTGGGGTGGGGGGATCGGGGAGAATGGGCGCGGATCAGCGGGTCGGAGCAGGGAGCGCGCAGTGACGGTGGCCGGCGGGAGCGGGCAGCGGAGGCGGCGTCGGGCGGGGAGTGCGCTGGGCGACGCGCTGGTGTTGCCGGTGGTGCTGGCGGGTGCGCTGGGGGCGGTCGGGCTGGCGTCGGCGGGCAGTGGCGGCTGGTGGGGCCGACGGGGTGCCGGGGACGGGGTGCGGGCGGAGGCGCGGGAGGCGCGGGCCGCGGCGCAGGAGGCGTTCTACGAGCTGGACGAGACCCAGCGGGAGCTGCAGTTGGCGGTGGAGACCGTGCGGGCGGCGGAGGACGCCGCGGCGGCGCAGCGGGTGCTGGCCGAGTTGCCGGCGATCTCCGGCCGGGTGGAGCAGGTCACGGTGAACTACCTGGCCGCCCTCGACGCCCATAACCTGGAGAACGAGGCGCTGGACGCCGGTGCGGCGGCCCAGGCCCGACGGCTGCTGACGGACGTGCAGGGCCAGCTCCGTTCGGCCCGCGCCGAGCTGACCGACTTCCTGCGCCGCCTCCAGCCTGCCCTGCAGCACGCCGAGCAGCAGCTGATGCGGGTCGCCCCGGCCGTGGAGCAGGCCAAGCGCGCGCTGCTGCGGGCGGCGACCACGCTGGACGAGGTGCGCGGCGCGGGCCTGCGGGCCGATGAACTGGCGGCCCGGCTGGCCGAGTTGGCGCCCGAGCTGGGGCGGCTGAACGAGGGCCCGGCGCGGCACGGGGTGGCGGCCACGCTGCAGCGTGCCGAAGACGTGCGGCGGCGTGCGGAGGCGATCACCGCCGATGCCGCGCAGCTGCCCGAGCGGGCGCGTGAGCTGGACCGGCGGGTGTCGAGCCTGCGGACCCGGATCCAGGCGCTGGAGACCAAGGCCGGGACGGTGGATCCGGCGCTGAGCGAGCTGCGCCGCCGCTTCAGCACCGCCTGCTGGCAGGACCTCCAGCGGGTGCCCGAGCAGGTCGCCGAGGCCGGTCGGGCCGCCGAGGCCAAGCTCGCGGAGGCGTCCCGGGCCCGGGACGAGCAGCGCTGGGCGGATGCGACGGCGGCGATCGGCACGGTCCGCGCGCTGCTGGACACCGCGGACGGCTCGGTGGTGGCGGTGAACGAGCGGCTGCGGCAGCTGAACGAGGTGCAGCACGATCCGAACCGGGAGGTCGAGCGCGCCCGCTTCGCGGTACGGGACGCCCAGCACCTGGCGATGGCGGGCCGCAGCGCGCCGGATCCGCGGCACGCCGCCCCGCTGGACGAGGCGGTGGCCCGGCTGGACCGCGCGGTGGCCACGCTGGAGGCGGCGGGCCGGCACCCCGACTACTGGTTCTTCCTGACCGAGCTGGCGGCGGTGCGGGACGCGGCGGCTCGGGTGATCGGCATGATCCGCGGGGACCTCGGCCACCGCTGACGACGAGGAAGGAGCGGATGAGGGAAGAGCACCGCCGAGGCTACGGACCGAGCACCGCTGGCACTACGGACCGAGCTCCCCTGACGGTGCGGGCGAAGCATCGGTACGCTGCGGGTATGCCACGCTACGACTTCCGCTGCCGCTCCTGCGGTGCCACCTTCGAGCTCCGCCGCCCGATGGCGCAGGCCAACGACCCCGCCGTCTGCCCGCAGGGCCACCCGGACACGGTGAAGCTGCTGTCCACCGTCGCCGTGACCGGCGCGGCCGGCGGCGCCCCGCAGCAGGCCCCGGGCGGGGGCGGGGGCTGCTGCGGCGGCGGGTGCTGCGGCTAGGACCGGTCCGGCGTCCCGCCGGTAGCGGTCGCCAGGAACCGACGGACGATCTCCTCCCCCGCCGCCACCCCCGTCTCGGCGAGGGCGGTGACGCCGGGGGCGGACCATCCGCTGTCGGCGAGTTCGCCGTGCCCGGGGCGCCATCCGGCATCGGCGGCGACCAGCAGGTCGGCATCGAGCAGGGAGTCCCCGGCCGCCAGGACGGTGCCCGCGCCGCTGCGCCGGACGGCCTCGGCGAGCGCGGCGCTCTTGGTGAGCGGCTGCGGTACGGCGTACACCTTGCGGCCCTGCAGCGAGACCCGCCAGCCGCGTTCGGCGCACCAGCCGGTCAGTTCGGCGAGCCAGCCGTCCGGCAGCCGGTCGCGTTCGACGACCAGGTAGGCGAACTGCTCGTCGGCCGTCCGCCGCTTGCGGGTCCACTCCGGGTCGGCGCGGAGCGCGAGCTGCTGGACCACTTCGGCGAGCGGTGCCGAGCCGGCCGCGATCCGGGTGGAGATCTCCCGGCGCCAGTCGTGGTCCGGTTCGCCGTCCACCAGCAGCTGTCCGCCGTTCGCGCAGATCGCGTAAGTCGGCTGCGGGCCGGGCAGGTTGACCCGCCGGTACTGCTCGACGGTCCGGGTGGTGGCGGGCACGAAGGCGGCTTCCCGGCCCAGGTCGGCCAGCAGCGCGGCGGCCCGCTCGGTCAGGAAGGACAGCGGGCGCCCGTCCAGCACCTCGACGCAGAGCAGCCGCGGCGCGCGGTGGTCCGGGGCGTCCAGTGCCAGGGCCCGCTCCGAGTAGATGAGTGTCCGGTCCAGATCGCTCGCCACCAGCACACCGGCCGGACCAGCCGCAGCGACCGTACCGGCTGAACCGGCCGGACCAGCCGCAGCGACCGTACCGGCCCCACCGGCTATCCCAGGCACCCCAACCATCCCTCCCCCACCCGCCATCAGGACTCCCGCCCCGTCACGGCCCGCCCGCTCGCCCCCGTCGCTCCCCGACTGTAGCGGGGGTGGATGAGGCCCACGCAGCTGTACGGCAGCCCGTCCACCTCCTCGACCGGAACGCCGCGCTGCGCGGCGAGCAGCCGCACGTGGTCGAGGTCGGCTCCGGCGCCGCGCCGGGCCAGCACCCGCCAGGGCACCCGGCGCAGCAGCACCCGGGTCGTCTCGCCGACGCCGGGCTTCACCAGGTTGACGTCGTCGATCCCGTACTCGGCGCTGATCCGCTCGACGGCGGCCCAGCCGGCCCAGTCGGGGGTGCGGTCCGGGTCGGCGGCCAGCCGTTCGGCCTCCGCGACGGCGCCGGCGCGGACGTCCTCGAAGCAGTCGGCGACCGTGGCCAGGAAGGCCTCTGACACGTCGCCGCCGGCGAGTTCGGCGTAGTGCTTGGCCCCGTGGAAGTCCCCGGGGCCGATCAGCCCGGCCCGCAGCACGGTGCGCGAAACCAGCCCGGACACCGTGGAGTTGAGGCAGGCGGAGGGGATCAGGAAGTCGTCCCGGGTGCCGTAGGTGCGCACGCAGCGGCCGGGGTCGGCGAGCACCGCGAGGTCCGGGGTGAAGGCGGTGCCGGCCAGCGCGTCGGCGAGTTCGCGGGTGATCGCGCCCTTGCCGGTCCAGCCGTCCACGAACACCACGTCCGCCGCCCGGTGGTGGGCCGCCAGATAGCGCAGGGCGACCTGGTCGACGCCCCGGCCGCGGACGATCGACACCGCGTAGTGCGGCACGTCCAGGCCGTGGGCGAAGGCCAGCCAGCGGCGGACCAGGATGCCGACCGGCGTCCCGGCCCGGGCCAGCGAGGCGAGCACCAGGCCGCGCCCGCGCTCGCGCAGCAGGGTCTCGGCGACGGTGCCGACGGCGAGCGCGATCCGGCGGGCCGAGCCGCGCAGCGCCTGGTGGAACAGCTCCTGGTACTCGGGGCTGGGCCGGTACTCGACCGGCAGCGACTCGGCGTAGTGCGCGCCGCCCTGCTGGACGGCCTCCTCGCGCTCCTCGGTGGGGGCTTCGAGCGGCACGTCGGAGAGGTCCTTGAGCAACCAGGCCACGTCCTCCGGCCGGTACGAGGAGAACTCCGGCCCGTACAGCGGGGTGGGCAGCGCCGGCCGGTGCGAGGGCAGTACGGCGAGGACCACCCGGTCGGTGACCTGCCGCAGCTGGCGCAGCAGCGCGTACTCCCCCTGGTGCAGGGCCGGGGTGTCGGCTACGTCGTCCACCACCAGCACCACCGCGTTGAAGCGGCGGGCGCCGTCGGTACCGGGGGCGACGTTGTAGACGTAGCGCTCGCGCGAGGCGCCATCCTGCGGGTCGTCGTGGGCCGGGAAGGCCAGCCTGGTCCGGATGGCGTAGCCGGGGTCGTCCACGGCGAGGACGGGCGAGCGGGTGGTGGTGGAGTAGCGGACGCGGTCGCCGCCGAGCCGCTGGGCGAGCGCCTCGGCCAGCCGCAGCGGGGCGTACATCAGCTCCTCGCAGCCGAGCACCAGCACCCGCTCGGCCACCCCGGACGCCGGCTCCGACTCCGACTCCGCGCCACCCACCGCCGCCGCCAACTGGCCCGCCAGCGCGGGCAGTACGGCGTGGAGCCGCTCCCGGTCGGGCGCGGTGAAGCCGTGCCGCCCGCCGTCCGGCAGCCCGGCGGGCCAGTCCAGCTCGACCCGGACCAGCGGCGCGGGCTCGACGGCCGGGGGCGGCGCGACCGGGGGCACCGAGGCGATCAGCCGCTCGGCCCGGGCCACGACGTCCTCGGGCAGGTCGAGGCCGCCGCTCGCAGTGGCCACCACGTCCAGCCGGACGCCGAGTTCGGCGGCGGCCCCGGCGAGCCGACGCCGGTCTTCGGCGGAGCGCAGGTCGACCAGGGCGACCACCACGTAGTGGTCACGCGGGTGCCGGCCGTGCAGTTCGCGGATGGTGTTGAGCACGGTACGGCCGGTCGAGAGTTCGTCGTCCACCAGCACCAGCGGCCCGTCACCGGCGAGCAGTCCGGGGTCGGCGGGGAGCAGCAGGTGCCCGGTGGCGTGGGAGTGCTCCTCCTCGAAGCCGCCGAGTGGGGTCACTCCGGGGACGGCGCGGCGGGTGGAGTGCAGGTAGGGCGCGTCGAGGCCGTCGGCGACGCTGTGGCCGAGGCCGGTGGCGGTCTCCGCGTAGCCGAGCACGACGGCTCGGGCGGCCGCCTCGGCACCGATCAACTCCCGCACCCGGCTGCCGAGTTCGAGCCCGGCGCCGTGCACGACGGCGGGCCGCTGCGGAACGTGCTTGCCGAGCACGCTGGAGACCAGCAGGTGGGCCCGCTTGGGGTTGCCGGACCGCAGGGCCAGGCCGACGAGTTCGGGCAGGCGCTCCGATCCGGTCAGCACGATGCCGGCCCGCTCGGCGACCCAGCGTCCGGTCCACACATCCGCCGGCACGCCTTCCGGCGCGCCACCCCGCGCCCCTAGCTCAGCCCCGCCTCGCTCAGCCCCGCCTCGCTCCGCCCCGTTCCGCCACTGTTCCGCTCTCGTCACTGCTGGTCCCGCCTTCGGTGGTGCTGGTCGGTCGGATCACACACGTCGGATCACACATTCCGGTCACGGCCCGGCCGGGCGTCAGCCGCACAGGCAGGCGGACAGCAGCTCCGCGAAGCTCACGTCCTCCCGGGCGACGCCGAACACCTCCGCCCGCAGTAGCACCCGCTCCGCCCAGGCTCGGTGCGGCCTGGCCTCGTTCATCTTGTTCGTGTACGCCGATCGGAGTACCCCGCCGCCGTCCTGCTCCTGCCGGAGGATGTCGCGGGCGTCGCAGTACTCCTCGTGAGTGACCACGGAGAGGGCGTGCACGGCGGGGACGTGACTGGGGTGGATGCAGGTCTTGCCCAACAGTCCGTTGGCACGGTCGAGTTCGACCTCGCGGATCAGCCCGTCCAGGTCGTGCTCGATGATCCGGCGGCGGACCTCCTCGCCGGTGGCCCGGGCGGTGCCGGCGGTCGCCGCGAACGGGGTGCGGCGCAACTGCGGCTTGAACATCCGCTCCTGCACCGGGAAGTACTCCCAGACCGGCCCGGTCACGGTGTACCCGGTGCCGTCGGCCCGGCCGAGCACGTTGACCACGTCCCCGATCACGGCCGCGACCAGCGCCACGTCGTACGCCGTGAGGTCGGGCGAGCGGCGCAGCCCGTAGGCGGAGCACAGGTCGGTGACGCCGAGCCGGACGGCGAGCACCCGTTCGCGGTGTCCGGCGAGCAGTTCGGCGATGCCGAAGAGCTGTTCGCGCCTGGTCTCCAGATGGGCGAGTTCGGGCGATTCCAGGACGGGCATGGCGAACAGCCGCCGCCCGGTGGCGGCCTCGGCGGCGGCCAGGGCGGCCAGGTAGGCGGGGCCGCTGCGCGCGGTGAACTTGGGCAGCACGAAGCCGCTCAGCAGCCCGACGGCCGGGCCGAGCCGTTCGGCCAGGTCGAGGATCTGCTCGGCAGTACGAACCCTGATGAAGAGGAGTGGATGATCCTGTGTGCAGTCGGTGAAATCATTGACCAGGCCCGTCAACTGTTCGATCAGGTTCCGCTCGCCCGCGCCCACCTCGTGGTCGGCGATGGCATCCTCCAGGCAGAGCACCATCGACACCACGCCGCGCGCCGCCTGCTTTCGGATGTCGGCGGCCAGTGCGGGCCTGGTGGCAGGGCTGTAGAGGGTGCCGCCGAGGGCGGTGGCGAGCACCGCCGGCTCGCTCCGCGCGGTGAACGTGCGCGGCTGCTCCAGGAACAGCCGGGCGCGGACGTCGTCGGCGAGGTGGCCGAAATGGCGCACGGTGCTCTCCTCGGGGATGGACGGCAGGACGGGCGGCGGGGTGGACGGCCTCCGGCCAGCGGTTTCACCTGGACGCACCGCCGGCGGACTCCCCTCCGTCGGCCCCCGGGGGCCCGTTCGAATGCCCATCGTACGGACGGATTCCGGCCGTTCCCGGCGCCGGGGCACTGAACTCGCGGAACATCCCGCCGTAGCCCGGCAACCCTCCCGCCGAAGTCCGGCCGACCTCCGGCCGAAGCCCTGCCGAAGCCCTGCCCGCCCGGACCTATCATCCGACAATCAGGGGAACGGCGCCCGCAAACCCCGATCCGACGCAAGTCTTGGCAAAGTCCGCCCCCACGCCGACGGTCCCGGTCACGTTGTCCGAAGGGGTGGCGAACAGGCAGGATGGTCGGCTATGACGCACGTGATGGCCAAGGGCGCCAACATCGCACTGCCGGCGGCGGCGGTCCGCGCCGTGCTGCGCTGGAGCGCCACGCCCGGTGCGCCGGACGTGGACGCGTCCGCGCTGCTGCTCGGCGCCACCGGCAGGGTCCGTTCGGACGCCGACTTCGTCTTCTACAACCAGCCGCGCCACCCCTCCGGGCTGGTGCGCCACCTGCCCAAGCAGCACACCTCCGGCGGCGCCGAGATCATCGACACCATCGAGGTCGAGCTCGCCAAGCTGCCCGCCGAGGTGGACCGGGTGGTGCTGGCCGGCTCCTCCGAGGGCGGCTCGTTCCGCGCCGTGCCCGGCCTGCGGCTGCTGCTGTTCGACGCCGCGAGCGGTGAAGGCGCCGTGCCGCTCGCCGAGTTCGCGATCGAGGACGCCGAGAACGTCTCCGCCCTCGTCGCGGGCGAGCTGTACCGGCGCAACGGCTCCTGGAAGTTCCGGGCGATCGGCCAGGGCTACACCTCGGGTCTGATCGGTCTGGCCACCGACTTCGGCATCACCGTGGACGACGAGGCCCAGGAGCAGGTGGCCCAGGACAGGGCTGCCCAGAGCCCGCCGCCCGCGCCCGCGTCCACCGCGACTCCCACCGGTGCGGTCGACCCGCGTGCCACCCCACTGCCCGACCCGCGCTCCGCGGCCACGCCCGAGCCCGGCACCTTCACCCTGACCCCGGCCGTTCCGCCGACCCAGCCCCCGAACCGGTCCCCGGCGCAGCCCACCCCCGCCCCGGCTCCGGCCACAGCGGCCGCGACCGGCCCGGCGACCCCGCCGCCGCCGTCCCGGCCCCCGGCACCGCCCGCGACCCCGCCGACCATGACGCCACCGCCGGCGGCCCCGCCCACCGTGCCCCCGAACGTCCCGCCTGCCCCGCCCGCGCCACCCCACCACCCGGGCGCCCAGCAGCCCGGCGGCTACGGCTACCCCCAGTCGCAGCCCCAGCCGCAGCCCGGCACGGGGTACGGCTACCCCCAGCAGCAGCCCGCGACCGGCTACGGCTACCCCCAGCCCAACCAGCCGTACCCGCAGCAGCAGCCGCCCGGCCGACCGGACACGGGGTACGGCTACCCCCAGCACCCCCAGGCCATCCCGACGCAGCAGCACGCCGGCAACTACGGCTACCCGCAACAGCAGCCCGGCACCGGCCAGCAGCCCCCCGTCCCGCCGCAGCCCCCGGCGCCGGCCGGCGAGGAGTTCGCACTGCCCCCACAGGGCCCTCAGTTCCAGCCCCACTGAGCCACCCCGGCGGGGCCGCCGCAACGACCGCCCGCGGCCCCGCCGGAGGAGCACCTCGCCCCACCGGCCGACCCCCGCGGCCCCGCCGACGCGACACCTCGCCGCCACCGGCCGACCCCCGCGGCCCCTGCCGGGGGCTCAGTCCCCGCCGCCCCCCGGCCGCTGCCCCTTGTACCCCCGTTGCCACTGCATCCCGAACCCGTACAGCCGGTCGATGTCCGCCTGGAACCCGTTGACGTAGCGCACCTCGCGGCGCACCGTCAGCTGGTTGTCCCCGGAGTTCTCGATCAGCACCACCGCGCAGGAGCGCGCCGCCCGGGCCCGTTCGTCCAGCTTGATCTCGATCCGCGGCCCGGTCTGCGGCACGATCGTTATCACCGCGTGGGTCTGCTCGAAGGCCGGGGTGCCGTCGTAGATGTAGACGAAGATCAGCAGCCGCTTGAACTTGTCCTTCTTCTCCAGGTTGACGTACATCGTCTCGCCGGACGGCGCCCCGTACTGGTCGTCGCCGCTGAGTTTGATGTACGGCGGTTCCCGCAGGTCGCCGAAGAGTTCACCGAGCGGTTGCACCACGCCCCTGGTGCCGTCGGAGAGTTCGTACATGCAGGCCAGGTCGAGGTCGACGTTCACCTGCTCGTTGCCCCCGGGCGAGTCCGGCTCCAGCGGGGAGAGGATCCGCGGGCTGAAGAGGCGCTTGACGGTGTCCCGGGTGCTCGGCCGGGAGGCGCCGGAGCGCATGGTCCAGTGCAGGTTGACGTAGAGGTAGCCGGTGGTGGCGGCGGAGCCGGTGATCGCGTGCTGCGGCGCCGACTTGGTGAGCGTGACCTTGTGCTGTGCGCCCGGGTTGTCGAAGGTGTAGCTCCTGTCCCCGCGCAGGTACTCCCAGATCGAGACCATCGAGTCCTCTCCCCCTGCCTCCGCCCGGCGATCCGACGATCGGGTCCGGCCATCTGACGATCCGCCGGTCCATGATCGGGCATCGACCCGGCCGACGGATACCCGGACTTCCCTTTCCCTATCCCGCTTTCCCTACCCCGCCCGGCCGTTCACGCCCACACCGGACGCGAACCGGCGGGTCGATTGGCCCGTGGAAGCCGCCCTCCCGTAACATGCCGCCCCTTCGGACGCGATATCGTCTAGCCGCACAGGTGTCCCGTCCGCCCCTGCGCGGGCGCGGTGGGCACGCCGTGCGGCGACGAACGAACCGTCAGACGGTGCCCGCGCCGCGGGACCTGACCGCCTGTGTCGCACCGTGAAACCCGTCCCCTGCGGAAACCCGAGGCCCGACCCGCAATGAACCTGACCTCCATACAGCTGGTCTGGACCGTCATCGGCGGCGCAGCCCTGCTGTTCGTCGCCATCCTGATGGCGACGCTGCGATTCAAGAGCTCGAAGAAGGACGAGTCCGGCGACTCCTGGGAGCGCAGCGAGGAGCGCCGCCGTCGCAAGGAGATGATCTACGGCATCTCCTCGTACACCCTGCTGTTCTGCTGCGCCGGCGTGGCCGCCGCACTGTCGTTCCACGGCCTGGTGGGCTTCGGCATCGAGAACCTGGGCCTGTCCAACGGCTGGGAGTACCTCGTCCCGTTCGGCCTGGACGGCGCCGCGATGTTCTGCTCGGTGCTCGCCGTCCGCGAGGCCAGCCACGGTGACGCCGCGCTCGGGTCCCGCCTGCTGGTCTGGGTGTTCGCGATCGCCTCGGCCTGGTTCAACTGGGTGCACGCCCCGCGCGGCCTGGGCCACGCCGGCGCCCCGCAGTTCTTCTCCGGCATGTCGATCTCGGCGGCGATCCTGTTCGACCGGGCGCTGAAGCAGACCCGCAAGGCCGCGCTGCGCGAGCAGGGCCTGGTGCCGCGTCCGCTGCCGCAGATCCGGATCGTCCGCTGGCTGCGCGCCCCGCGCGAGACCTACGCGGCCTGGTCGCTGATGCTGCTGGAGAACGTCCGCAGCCTGGACGAGGCGGTCGAGGAGGTGCGCGAGGAGCGCCAGGCCAAGCTGGACGCCAAGGTGCGCGCCCGTTCCGCCGACCGCCGCGAGCGGGCCGAGCTGAAGGCCATCTCCCGCCAGGGCGGCATGCTCGCCCGGGCCCGCGGCGGGCGTCAGGTGCCCGCGCTCACGGCGGCCGGCGACGGCCCGAGCGCTACGGAGCCTGCCCTAGCCCCCGAGAGCGACCACGCCACCTCGGCCGCGCACGACCCGTACACCTCGACCGGCTCGACCAGCACGCTGGAGCCGACCGCCCTGGACTCCGGCCGCCGGGCGCGTGCCGCCGTCGGCTCGTCCTACTCCTCCTCGTCCTACTCCTCCTCGTCCTCCTCGCTGAGCGGCTCCACGAGCAGCTCGCTGAGCGGTTCGACGAGCAGCTCGACCTCGTCCTACCGCAGCTCCACCATCGACCTGACGGCCGACGACGACACCCTGTCGATGCCGAAGCTGGACTCGCTGGAGCGCAAGCTGCGCGCGATCGAGCAGCAGCTGGGCTGACCCCGGCAGCACTCGGCCGACAACGGACCGACACCGCAGGAGCACAACGCGACGGCCGCCCCCGGATCCCCGGAGGCGGCCGTCGCGTGTTCGCCCGCCGGTCGGCGGGACCGGGCTACTGCCCGCTGCCCACCAGTTGCTTGTCGTCCTCCGCCGCCTCGCGCCGGTTGCGCAGCATCGAGGAGCCGAGGGCCAGCCCGATGAAGGCGACACCGATCAGGCCGGTGACGATCTCCGGGATGTGGTACTTGATCCCGACCAGCAGGATCACCGACAGCGCGCCGATCGCGTAGTGCGCGCCGTGCTCCAGGTAGACGTAGTCGTCCAGGGTGCCCTTGCGGACCAGGAAGACGGTCAGCGAGCGGATGTACATCGCGCCGATGCCGAGGCCCAGGGTGATCTGGAAGATGTCGTTGGAGATGGCGAAGGCGCCGACCACGCCGTCGAAGGAGAACGACGCGTCGAGCACCTCCAGGTAGAGGAACAGGAAGAACGCGGCCTTGCCGGCGACCTGGACGATCGACTTGCCGGACTTCTCGGCCTCCTCCTCGCGCTCGGCCTCCTCGTCCAGGCCCGATTCGAAGATCGAGGAGAGGCCGCTGACGGCGAGGTAGGTGATCAGGCCGAGCACGCCGGCCAGCAGAACGGTTTCAGCGTGCTCCGCGGCGAAGAAGCGCGAGGCGAGCACCAGCGCGACCAGGGCGACGACGCTGGAGAGGGCGTCCAGCCTGCCCACCTTCTCCAGCGGGCGCTCCAGCCAGCTCAGCCAGTTGTGCTCCTTCTCCTCGAACACGAAGTCCAGGAAGATCATGAGCAGGAAGACGCCGCCGAAGGCCGCGATGGCCGGGTTGGCGGCCTCCAGGTACTGGCCGTAGGTGAGGCCGTCGTGGGTCTTGTCGGTGTGGAGCGCGAGGTCGATCACCGTCGCCGGGTTGAGCTTCGCGGTGAGACCGACGACCAGCAGGGGGAAGACCAGACGCATCCCGAAGACGGCGATCAGCACACCGACCGTCAGGAAGATCTTCTGCCAGTACGGGTTCATCCGCTTCAGCACCGTGGCGTTGACCACCGCGTTGTCGAAGGAGAGGGAGATCTCCAGGATGGAGAGGATCAGCACGATGCCGAAGCCTTGGGCTCCCCAGAGCAGTCCGGCCGCGATCAGGCCCAGTGCGGTGATCGCGAACGACCAGCCGAATGTGCGGAGGAACACGGGAGTTGGCTACCTTTCGGGTTCTGGCCGTGCCGGGGCGGCCTGGTCCCGAGCTGCCTGACCGGGCCGGGCCCGATCAGGTCACCCCCGCACTGCCCTCTGTTCTCATGATCGTTCGATCATTCGATCGTTGATCGTGATCGTCGAATGGGTGTGATACGTCCGATTTACGCCCTCACTGTACGTTGACGCCGAAGTCGAGCGCGATTCCGCGCAGGCCGGAGGCGTAGCCCTGGCCCACCGCGCGGAACTTCCACTCGCCCGCGTACCGGTACAGCTCGCCGAAGATCATCGCAGTCTCACTGGACGCGTCCTCGGACAGGTCGTAACGCGCGATCTCCTGGCCGTCGACGGAGTTGACGACCCGGATGTAGGCGTTGCGCACCTGTCCGAAGTTCTGCAGCCGGGCCTCGGCCTCGTAGATCGAGACCGCGAAGACCACCTTGTCCACCTGGGCCGGGACCAGTTCCAGGTTGACCAGGATCAGCTCGTCGTCACCCGTGTCGTCGCCGCCCACGAGGTTGTCGCCCTGGTGCTCCACCGAGCCCTCGGGGCTCTTGAGGTTGTTGTAGAAGACGAAGTACTCGTCGCCGAGCACCCGTCCGCCACCGCAGAGCAGGGCGCTCGCGTCGAGGTCGAACGGTGCGCCCGTGGTCGAACGGGCGGACCAGCCGAGGCCGATCTGGACCTGCGTCAGGTTCGGCGCGGCCTTGGTGAGCGAGACGTTCCCGCCCTTGGCGAGCGTGACCACCATGGTGTTCTTCCTCCCTTGCTTCTCCCGGGGCGCCATACAGGTGTAGTCCCCCGCGGCCCCGGCCGGCCCGCTTCGGCCGGCTGAACTTCCTGAACTCACATCCTCGCAGCGCAGCGGGCCCCGACGAAGCCGGGGCGGCCCCGGACCCGCGAAGGGGTCCGGGGCCGCCCCGGGAACCGGGCGCAAGTCCCTTGCGCCGCAGGAGGGATCAGACGTTGACGCCGAAGTCCTGGGCGATGCCGCGCAGGCCGGAGGCGTAGCCCTGGCCGATGGCGCGGAACTTCCACTCGGCGCCACTGCGGTACAGCTCGCCGAAGACCATCGCGGTCTCGGTGGAGGCGTCCTCGGAGAGGTCGTAGCGGGCCAGCTCGACGTTGTTCTCCTGGTTCACCACCCGGATGAACGCGTTGCGCACCTGGCCGAAGTTCTGGCCGCGGTTCTCGGCGTCGTAGATCGACACCGGGAAGACGATCTTCTGCACGTCCGCCGGGACGCCGACCAGGTTGACCTTGATCGCCTCGTCGTCGCCCTCGCCCTCGCCGGTCCGGTTGTCGCCGGTGTGCTCGACCGAGCCGTCCGGGCTCTTGAGGTTGTTGAAGAAGACGAAGTTCCCGTCCGAACCGACCTTGCCCTGCTCGTTGCAGAGCAGCGCGCTGGCGTCCAGGTCGAAGTCCGTCCCGGTGGTGGTCCGGACGTCCCAGCCCAGGCCGACCAGGACGGCCTGGAGCCCGGGCGCCTCCTTGGTGAGCGAGACGTTGCCGCCCTTGCTGAGGCTGACTCCCACGTGTCCTCCAAGAATCGGGAGGCACGCCTGGTGCCCCCGGTGGTGCGGTTCGGGGCGTCGCCCGCCGAAACCGGACGTACGCCCCACTCCGCCAACGGCCCGAGCGTAGTACCGGGTTCCCGCACGCACGCCCGAACGGGCGGTGCCGGTGCGTCGCGGTGCGCCCCGCGGGACGGCGCCGGCCCGGCGGGGTTCGCGACGGCTCCGCAGGAGCGCCCCGGGGGCCTCAGAGGCCGGCCAGGACCTTCAGGTACTCCCGCTCGTCCCGGGCGTCCGGGAGGCCGTTGACGACGCTCCAGCGCACCGTGCCGGCCCGGTCGATCACGAACGTGCCGCGCAGCGGGCAGCCCTTCTCCTCGTCCAGGACGCCGTACGCGCGGGCGACCTCGCCGTGCGGCCAGAAGTCGGCCAGCAGCGGGAACTCAAGGCCCTCCCGGTCGGCGAGGACCCGCTGGGAGAACTGCGAGTCGCAGGAGACCCCGAGCACCTGGACGTCGCCGTTCTGCAGCCCGGCCAGTTCGCGCTGGATCGCGCCCAGCTCGCCGGTGCACACGCCGGTGAAGGCGAACGGGTAGAAGACCAGGACGACGTGCTTGCGGCCACGGAACTCGGCCAGCCGGACCGTCTCCCCGTGCTGGGTGCGGAGCTCGAAGTCCGGAGCCGGGGTGCCGACCTCGATGGCCATGTGCGGGACCTTCCTGACGCGGGCGGGCCGGGCGGCGCGCGGCCCGGCAGGCGACATCCTCGCATCCGTTGACCGGCGTTGAGCCGAACGGATGACCCGGCCCGTCGGGCGGGCCACGTCTTCCGCTCTGAGCGAACGCATCGGCGCTCCCGGACCCCGCACCCGACCGCCCGGCGAACCCGCACCAGACCGGCACCGGAACCCCACCGGAACCCCACTGGAAAGCCCCGGCCGCACCCCCGGAAGGCCCCCGGAAGGCCCCCCGCCCCACCCGCGAAAGCGCTTGGACCCGCCCACGAAAAGCGCCGGGCCCCGCCGGAGGGGAATCCCTCCGACGGGGCCCGGCAAGGGGCTCAGGGGCCCGTTCAGCGCTGCTTGGGCTGCTTCGCCGTGGACTTGGTGGCCAGGCGGGTGGCCGCCCAGTCCTTGGCGACCGCGATCGAGCTGGTCTGGGACAGACCGGCGGTGCGGGCCGCGTCCGCGATCTCGGAGGCCTCGATGTGCCCGTCCCGGCCGGTCTTGGGCGTCAGCAGCCAGATCAGACCGCCCTCGGCCAGGTACTCCAGGGCGTCGACGAGGGAGTCGGTGAGATCCCCGTCGTCGTCGCGGTGCCACAGCAGGACGGCGTCAGCGACGTCGTCGTAGTCCTCGTCGACGAGCTCCGTCCCGGTGATCTCCTCGATGCCCTCGCGGAGGTCCTGGTCAGTGTCTTCGTCGTACCCCAGCTCCTGGACGATCTGACCTTCCTCGAAGTTCAGACGGGTCGCCGGGTTGTTGGACTTGTCCGCGGGGTCCGCGGTCGCGCTCACGGGAATAACCTCCAGTATTCGGCCCGGCGTCCATGCCGAGGCTGTTGCCGTAGTCCACACGGGCGCGGCGGTTCGCGCAAGTACCCGACCGCCGATCCCCTCCAAAGGTTGACGTGCCACACCGGAACACGCCGTTCGACGTGTCGGGAATCACACCGATTTGCCCTTCTCTGCGTGGGACAAGGATGCTTCGGGTGGTCCCGGCCCACAGGCCGTACGCGTGCCCGAGATGCGAACGGCATTCGGGGTCCGCGCGTGCGCGGGCGTAGAGTCTCCTGTTGGCCCTCACCCCGGCCGCCCGCCATCGGGTGGACGGGACACCAGGTCGGACCACCTCTTTTCGTAACACCCGGGGGTGTTCGGAGCGGACGAAGAAGCCCGCGACGCGCGCCACCAGACCGTTCCGCCCACCAGGCGGAACGGTTACCGATCGGTAGAGATGACGGATCTCCGAGCGCGGTAGCACGATGGAGGCGGCGCGACACACCTCAGTTTCGACCGACAGTGAAGGAACAGCGTGGCTTCCGGATCCGATCGCAACCCGATCATCATTGGCGGCCTTCCGAGTCAGGTCCCGGACTTCGATCCCGAGGAGACCGCGGAATGGCTGGAGTCGCTCGATGCGGCTATCGACGAGCGGGGGCGTGAGCGTGCCCGTTACCTGATGCTGCGGCTGATCGAGCGCGCCCGCGAGAAGCGTGTCGCCGTGCCCGAGATGCGCAGCACGGACTACGTCAACACCATCGCGACCAAGGACGAGCCGTTCTTCCCCGGCAACGAGGAGATCGAGCGCAAGATCCTCAACGCGACCCGCTGGAACGCGGCCGTCATGGTCTCCCGGGCGCAGCGTCCGGGCATCGGCGTCGGTGGCCACATCGCCACCTTCGCCTCCTCCGCGTCGCTGTACGACGTCGGCTTCAACTACTTCTTCCGCGGCAAGGACGCCGAGGGCGAGTCGGGCGACCAGATCTTCTTCCAGGGTCACGCCTCCCCCGGCATCTACGCCCGCGCCTTCCTGCTGGACCGACTCAACGAGCAGCAGCTCGACGCGTTCCGCCAGGAGAAGTCGAAGGCCCCGTACGGCCTGTCCAGCTACCCGCACCCGCGGCTGATGCCGGACTTCTGGGAGTTCCCGACCGTCTCGATGGGCCTCGGCCCGCTCGGCGCGATCTACCAGGCGCGGATGAACCGCTACCTGGAGCACCGGGGCATCAAGGACACCTCGGACTCGCAGGTCTACGCCTTCCTCGGCGACGGCGAGATGGACGAGCCCGAGTCGCTCGGCCAGCTGTCGCTGGCCGCCCGTGAGGGCCTGGACAACCTGACCTTCGTGGTCAACTGCAACCTGCAGCGCCTGGACGGCCCGGTCCGCGGCAACGGCAAGATCATCCAGGAGCTGGAGTCCCAGTTCCGGGGTGCCGGCTGGAACGTGATCAAGCTCATCTGGGACCGCTCCTGGGACCCGCTGCTCGCGCAGGACCGCGACGGCGTCCTGGTGAACAAGATGAACACCACGCCGGACGGCCAGTTCCAGACCTACGCCACCGAGACCGGCGACTACATCCGCGAGCACTTCTTCGGCGGCGACCTGCGCCTGCGCGCCATGGTCGAGAACATGACCGACCAGCAGATCCAGCACCTGGGTCGCGGCGGCCACGACCACAAGAAGATCTACGCGGCGTTCAAGGCGGCCCGCGAGCACAAGGGCCAGCCGACGGTCATCCTGGCCCAGACGGTCAAGGGCTGGACGCTCGGCCCCAACTTCGAGGGCCGCAACGCCACCCACCAGATGAAGAAGCTGACGGTCGAGGACCTGAAGCGCTTCCGCGACCGGCTGCACCTGCCGATCACCGACAAGCAGCTGGACGAGGGCTACCCGCCCTACTACCACCCGGGCCGCGACTCGGAGGAGATCCAGTACATGCACGACCGCCGCCAGGGCCTCGGCGGCTTCGTGCCCACCCGCAAGGTGCGCCCGCGCCCGCTGGCGCTGCCCGGCGACGACGCGTACAAGGCGGTCAAGAAGGGTTCCGGCAACCAGACCATCGCCACCACCATGGCGTTCGTCCGGGTGCTCAAGGACCTCATGCGGGACAAGGGCATCGGCAACCGCTTCGTGCCGATCGCGCCGGACGAGTACCGCACCTTCGGCATGGACTCGCTGTTCCCGTCGGCGAAGATCTACAACCCGCTGGGCCAGACCTACGAGTCGGTCGACCGCGACCTGCTGCTGGCCTACAAGGAGTCGCCGACCGGCCAGATGCTGCACGACGGCATCTCCGAGGCCGGCTGCACCGCCTCGCTGATCGCCGCCGGTTCGTCCTACGCGACCCACGGCGAGCCGCTGATCCCGGTCTACGTCTTCTACTCGATGTTCGGGTTCCAGCGCACCGGCGACCAGTTCTGGCAGATGGCCGACCAGCTGGCCCGCGGCTTCGTGATCGGCGCCACCGCCGGTCGCACCACGCTGACCGGTGAGGGCCTGCAGCACGCCGACGGCCACTCGCACCTGCTGGCCTCGACCAACCCCGGCGTCGTCGCGTACGACCCGGCGTACGGCTTCGAGATCGCGCACATCGTCCAGGACGGTCTGCGGCGGATGTACGGCTCCAGCGCCGAGCACCCGCACGGCGAGGACGTGTTCTACTACATGACCGTCTACAACGAGCCGATCAAGATGCCGGCCGAGCCCGAGAACGTGGACGTCGAGGGCATCCTCAAGGGTCTGCACAAGTACGCACCGGGCACCGCCGGCCAGATCCCGGCCCAGATCCTCGCCTCCGGCGTGGCCGTGCCGTGGGCCCTGGAGGCCCAGCGCATCCTCGCCGAGGAGTGGAACGTCAAGGCCGACGTCTGGTCCGCGACCTCCTGGAACGAGCTGCGCCGCGACGCGGTGGAGGCCGAGGAGTTCAACCTGCTGCACCCCGAGGAGCAGCAGCGGGTGCCGTACGTCACCCAGAAGCTCCAGGGCGCCGAGGGCCCGATCGTCGCCGTGTCCGACTGGATGCGCGCCGTTCCGGACCAGATCGCCCGCTGGGTGCCGGGCCAGTACCAGTCGCTGGGCGCCGACGGCTTCGGCTTCGCCGACACCCGTGGCGCGGCCCGTCGCTTCTTCCACATCGACGCCCAGTCGGTCGTCCTTGGCGTGCTCACCGAGCTCGCCAAGCAGGGCAAGGTCGACCGTTCGGTGCTGAAGGACGCGATCGACCGCTACCAGCTGCTGGACGTGGCCGCGGCCGACCCGGGCGCCGCCGGCGGCGACGCCTGATCACCCGCTAACGCCTGAAGGGGCCGAACTCCGTGCGGAGTCCGGCCCCTTCGGCGTTCGGTGGTCCTGGCCTCCGACCGCGGCAGCAACACCGACCCGGTCCGGCACCGCGACCTGGTCGCCCACCCCGAGATCACCGTCGAGATCGGCACCGCCCGCCACCCGGCCCCGGCGGCCCCGGTCGACCCGGCCGGGCACGACGCGCTCCGGGCCCGCCAGGTCGCCGCCCAGCCGCAGTTCGCCGGCTACCGGACCGCGGCCCGGACGGTCCCGCTGGTGGCGCTCACCCGGGCCCGAGCGAGGAAGAGGCGGCCCCGGACTCCCCCACGGAGTCCGGGGCCGCCGGTCAGGGGCGGGCTCAGATGTGCACGGCCGGGCCCGCGTCGGTCTCGCCGCGGCGGGTCAGCAGGGCGAGCAGCGCGGCGCCGAAGGCCACCACGGCGGCCACCGCGAAGGCGAGCGACATGCCGCTGACGAAGGACTGGTGCACGGCGCCGGCCATCGCGTCCACCGCCTGCTGCGGGGTGCCGGGCGGGGCCGGCGGGGCGATGCCCAGCTGGGCGGCCTGCTTGAGGCCCTCGGCCTGCGGGCCCTCGACCGGCGGCAGGCCGGCCTTGGCCCAGTTGCCGGGCAGCACGTCGCCGACCTTGGCGGCCATCAGGGCGCCCAGCACGGCGGTGCCGAGGCTGCCGCCGACCTGCATCGCGGCCTGCTGGAGGCCGCCGGCCACGCCGGACAGCTCCAGCGGGGCGTTGCCGACGATGACCTCGGTGGCGCCGACGATGACCGGGCTGATGCCCAGGCCCATCAGGACGAACCAGAGCGACATCACGCCGGTGCCGGAGCCGGTGTCCAGGGTGGACATGCCGAACATCGCGGCGGTGGTGATCAGCATCCCGGCCGTGATCGGGACGCGCGGGCCTAGCTTGCCGATCGCGATGCCCGCCAGCGGCGAGCCGACGATCATCATGCCGGTCATCGGCAGCAGGTGGACGCCGGCGTCGACCGGCTTCATCCCGTGCACGTTCTGCAGGTAGAAGGTCACGAAGAAGATCGCGCCGAAGAACGCGAAGGCCATCAGCACCATCAGCAGCACGCCCGCCGACAGCGGCACCGAGCGGAACAGGCTGAGCGGGATCAACGGCTCCTCCGCCCGGCCCTGCCAGAGCGCGAAGAGCACCATCAGCAGCACCGCGCCGCCCAGGAGCAGCAGCGTCCGGGCGTCGCCCCAGCCCCACTCGGGGGCCTTGATGATGCCGAAGACCAGCGCGAACATTCCGACCGAGAGCAGCGCGATGCCCGGCACGTCGAAGGACTTGGCGGCGTTCTCGGCCCGCACGTCCTTGAGGATCCACAGGCCGAGGGCGACCGCGATCAGGCCGACCGGGATGTTGATGAAGAACACCGACTCCCAGCTGACGTGCTCCACCAGCAGGCCGCCGACGATGGGGCCGGCGGCGGTGGAGGCGCCGATCACCCCGCCCCAGATGCCGATCGCCATGTTGAGCTTCTCGGCCGGGAAGGCCCCGCGCAGCAGGCCAAGCGCGGCCGGCTGCAGCAGCGCGCCGAACAGGCCCTGGAGGACGCGGAAGGCGATCACGGTCTGGATGTTGCCGGCGAAGCCGATCGCGGCCGAGGTGGCGGCGAAACCGACCGCGCCGACCAGGAAGGTGGTCTTGTGGCCGAAGCGGTCACCGATCTTGCCGGCGGTGATCAGGAAGACCGCGAGCGCCAGCAGGTAGCCGCTGGTGACCCACTGGATCTCGGACGGCGCGGCCTTCAGCTTCTCCTGGATCACCGGGTTGGCGATGGCGACGATCGTGCCGTCCAGAGCGACCATCATCACGCCGACCGCGACGGTCAGCAGGGTCAGCCAGGGGTGTCCCTTGAGCCCTCCCCCCGACGGATTCGGCGGTGGCGGTGCGTCCGCCTCGGAGTTCTTGACGACGGACTGACTCATCTGGGCCCTCCGGGGGCGTGACAGAGATCGGAACGTGACGGTGGCGCTGCGCCGACCCACCCGTCCCCACGAGTGCCCGGCCGGCGAGCGCCACTCCGGCAGATTATGTCAGCCACTGACAATCGGCAAACAATGACTTCTGACCTGCACTGACATTTGTCAGGCCGCTAAGGTTGTGCTCCCACCCGCCACACCAGCGCCCGGAAGGCCCCGCCATGGCCGCTCGCACCCCCCGCCCCGCCGCTGCGGACGCCGACCGGGCACCCGGTCTGCGGGAGCGCAAGAAGCAGCAGACCCGGGACGCCCTGGTCCAGGCCGCCCACATGCTCTTCCTCAGCCAGGGCTTCGCCAAGACCACCGTCGACGAGATCGCCTCCGCCGTCGACGTCTCCCAGCGCACCTTCTTCCGCTACTTCGCCAACAAGGACGAGGTCGCCCTCGCCGTGATGGCCGACGCCGAGGACTACTTCATCGAGTGCCTGCGCCACCGCCCCGCCGAGGAGACCCCGCTCCAGGCCCTGCGCGCCTCGATCGTCAAGGCCTGGCGCGACCTCGGCAACGCCCGGACCTCCGGCCCCGGCTCGATCAGCAGCGCCCTGGAACTGCTGCGGATCATCGAGGAGACCCCGCCGCTGCTCGCCGCCCACCTGCGCCGGGTGACCGAGCAGGAGCGGCTGGTGGGCCAGGTGCTCGCCGAACGCGAAGGGATCGACCCGGCCCGGGACCTGCGCCCGGTCGTGCTCGCCGCCGTCTTCGGCAGCCTGCTGCGCTCCGCCCACCTGTCCTGGACCGCCGAACAGGAACCGGCCGGACCCGAGGGCATGGTCGCCGTGATCGAGCGCCACTTCGACCAGCTCGGCCCCGCGCTGGCCGGCCACTGGCAGCCGTAGCGCCTCCCCGCGCCTCCCCGCGCCTCCCCCCGCCTCCCGACAGCGGCACCCGCCCGCCCGGCGCCGCCGTCATACCCGGGTATCACCCCGTACCGCAGTAGCCCCCGGAAGTTCGCGCTCCAGTCCGACGCCCCGCGCGGGCCCGCCCTCCTAGGCTGGCCCGCGATGAAAACGCTCACCGAAGCCGACGCCCGCGGGTTCGCCCTCCGCCAGCTGCGCACCCTGCGGCACCACCTCACCACCCCCAGCGAGGACGACACCCCGCTGCTCGGGAACTCCCGCCGCCGCTGGGTGCGCCGGCTCCCGTACGCCGTCGTGATCATCCTCCAGGCCGCGCTGATCCCGACCGGGATCGCCAACCTGGTCGACTTCTACGGCTTGGTGCTGCCGGTGGCCGCCGCGCTCACCATCGCCCAGACCACGCCGCTGTTCCTCGCCGTCACCCGGCCGCTGGCCGCCTGGTGGATCAGCGCCGTCGCCCTGGTCACCACCGCCGTCATCACCGCCCACCAGCACCAGCTGGCGGGCAGTTGGCCTTGGACGGCGCCGATGATCCTGGCGTACCTCTTCCTGCTGCTCGCCCTCGGACTGCGGGAGAGCCGGGCCACCGTGATCGCGGTCTGGGTCGCCACCGTCCTGCTCACCATCCTCACCGCCACCCTCGGACTGCCCCGGGCCGGCGACGGCACCACCGTGCTGCTGATCGCGCTCAGCGGCGCCGTCCTGCTGCTCGGCTGGGCCGTCCGGGACCGCGCCGTCGCCCGCCGGCTGCTCACCGAGCAGGAGCAGATCAGCGAGGCGGAGCGCGAGCGGCGCACCCTGCTGGAGGAACGCACCCGGATCGCCCGGGAGTTGCACGACGTGGTGGCCCACCACATGTCGGTGATCGCGGTGCAGGCCGCCAGCGCGCCGTACCGGATCGAGGGCGTCCCGGCCGACGCCGCCGAGGAGTTCACCGCGATCGCCGGCACCGCGCGCGAGTCGCTGGCCGAGATGCGCCGGCTGCTCGGGGTGCTGCGCAGCGAGGACACCGGCGGGGAGACCGCCCCGCAGCCGGGAGTAGCCCAACTCGCCCAGCTGGTCGAGACGGTGGGGCGGGCCGGGGTGCCCGCCGAACTGACCGTGGACGAGGGGCTGGCCGACCGGGTGCCGCAGGCCGTCGGCCTCTCCGCCTACCGGATCGTGCAGGAGGCGCTGGCCAACGTGGTCCGGCACGCCCCCGGCGCCCGGGCCTGGGTGTCGCTCTCGGCGGACGGCTCGGAACTACGGCTCACCGTGGTCAACGCGCCCCCGCCGCAGCGCACCGAGTCGCTGGAGGCCGCGGTCGAGGGCACCGGTCACGGCCTGGTCGGAATGCGCGAACGCGTCCGGCTGGTCGATGGCAGGCTGGACACCGGCCCGCTGCCGGACGGCGGCTTCAAGGTGGCCGCCGTCCTGCCGATCGACCCACCCCAGGAGACACCCGCATGACCATCCGCGTGATCATCGTCGACGACCAGGCCATGGTGCGGGCCGGCTTCGCCGCCCTGCTCAACGCCCAGAGCGACATCGACGTGGTGGGGGACGCGGCGGACGGCGCCCAGGCCCTGGAGGTCACCGGCCGCACCCACCCCGACCTGGTGCTGATGGACGTCCGGATGCCCGTCATGGACGGCCTGGAGGCCGCCCGGCGACTGCTCGACCCCGCGGTCCCCGGCGCCCACCGGCCCAAGGTGCTGATGCTCACCACCTTCGACGTCGACGACTACGTGTACGAGGCGCTGCGCGCCGGGGCCAGCGGCTTCCTGCTCAAGGACGCCCCGCCGGCCGACCTGATCGCCGCCGTCCGGGTGGTCGCGGCCGGCGAGGCACTGCTCGCCCCCTCCGTCACCCGGCGGCTGATCGCCGACTTCGCCCGCAACCGGCCCGCCAAGCGCCGCGACCCCAAGCTGCGGCTCAACGGCCTGACCCCGCGCGAGACCGAGGTGCTGGAGCTGATCGCCCGCGGGCTGTCCAACCAGGAGATCGCCGCGCAGCTGGTGCTCGCCGAACAGACCGTCAAGACCCACATCGGGCGCATCCTCGGCAAGCTCGACCTGCGCGACCGCGCCCAGGCGGTGGTGCTGGCCTACGAGTCCGGTCTGGTGACGCCAGGTCAGTGACGTTCCGAGTACTACCTGGGTAGCACCCTGGAGTTGGCCCCGCGGAGTGACGTCCGCGGGGCCGTCGCATTCCTACCTTCCTCCTCGTCGGAAGCCGAACGGACGAGGGAGAACACGGACATGCGCAGGTTCCGGACCAAGCGGGCGCTCGCCGCCACCGCGGTGGCCCTGGCGGTGGTGCTCGGCGCGGGCGGCTGGGCCGCCGACACCCAGACCGCCCTCACCGGCCCGCCGCCGGACAGCGCCGGCTGGACCGCCGACACCGCACTCGGCCTCCGACCGCCCGACCCGGCCACCAGCACGCCCGCCCAGGTCGCCGCCTTCTTCGCCGATTTGACGCCGGCCCAGCAGGACGCGCTGGCCGCCCGGCACCCCCTGGTGGTCGGCAACCTGGACGGCGCCCCGGTCCAACTCCGCTACCGCGCCAACACCCTGGCCCTCACCGCCGAACGCGACCGGGAACTCGCCCGGGCCATCGACCCGGCCCTCACCCCCCAGGACCACCGGGCCGCCCGCACCCGCGCCGAGCGCTACCGCACCCTGCTGGACGGCGGCCGGCAGATCCTCGCCTTCGACCCGCGCGGCCGCGGCCAGGTCGCCGAGGTGTTCGGTGACCTGGCCACCGCCCCGCGCACCGCCGTGGTCGTCCCCGGCTCCGACATCGACCTGCTCACCTTCGACCGCGCCACCGAGCCGTACGGCACCCCCGCCGGCATGGCCCGCGCCCTCCACCAGGCCACCGACGGACGCACCGCCGTGATCGCCTGGGCCGGCTACACCACCCCGCTCGGCCTCGGCGTCGACGCCGCCACCGAGGACCTCGCCCGGGCCGGCGCCACCCGCCTCGACCGGCTGCTCGACGGACTCGCCGTCAGCACCCGCCCCGAGGCCCCGGCCACCGTGTTCTGCCACAGCTACGGCTCGGTGGTCTGCGGCCTGGCCCGCCCCACCCCCGCCCGGGCCTCCGGCCTGGTGGTGCTCGGCTCGCCCGGCATGGGCGTCGACTCGGCCGCGGACCTCGACCCGGGCGTCCCGCTCTGGGCCACCACCCGCAACGACTCGGACTGGATCGGCGACGTGCCCAACGTGCGGTTCCTCGGCCTCGGCCACGGCGCCGACCCGACCGCCCCCGGCTTCGGCGCCCGCCCGCTGCCCTCCACCGGATCCCACGGCCACACCGGCTACTTCGCCCCCGGCACCGCCTCGCTCGCCGCCTACGCCGCCATCGCGCTCGGCCGCTGAAGCCCCCTACTGGAAGGAGCACCGCCATGGCCCACCCGCTCACCACCCTGCGCCGCGCCGCCGAGAAGGTCGACGCGAAGACCCCCGAGAGCCGCGACCGCGCCCTGGACGGGCTGCGCGCCCTCGCCCTGCTGTCCGTCCCGATCGGCCACTGGATGCTCGGCGGCCTCACCCTCTCCCCCGACGGCGCCCTGCACAACGCCAGCCCGCTCTCCTCGCTCGGCTTCTTCGCCCCGGCCAGCTGGGTGCTGCAGATGCTCGGGGTGTTCTTCCTGGTCGGCGGCCACTCCTCGGTCCGCTCACTGGAGCGGGCCCGGGAGAAGGGCCTGTCGTACGGGAGTTGGCTGCGGACCCGGACGGTCCGGCTGCTGCGCCCGGTGCTCGGGGTGACGGCGGTGTGGGCGCTGCTGATCCCGCTGCTGCCCCGGCTCGGCGTGCCCGCGGACACCCTGCGCACCGGGGCGACGCTGGTGGTGCAGCCGCTCTGGTACATCGGGGTGTACCTGGCACTGACCGCGCTCACCCCGCTCTGCACGGCCTTCGGGCGGCGGCTCGGCGGCTGGTCGGCGGCCCTGCTGGTGACCTCGGTCGCGACCGTCGACCTGCTGCGGTACGGGCCGTGGGCCGACGCGATGCCCTCCTGGCTCGGCCTGCTGAACCTGCTGCCGGGCTGGATGTTCGGCTACCAGCTGGGTGTGCTGTGGGCGCAGGGCCGGCTCGGCCGGTCGGCGGCCCGGGTGCTGCTGCTCGGCGGCGGCGCGCTGTTCGCCGTCCTGCTGGTGGTGTTCCACTACCCGGCCAGCATGGTCGGGGTGCCGGGCGTCGAGCGGACCAACTCGCACCCGCCGTCCCTGCTGGTGCTCGCCCTGGCCGCGGCGCAGTGCGGCGCCGCGGTGCTGCTGCGGGAGCGGCTGGGCCGGCTGCTGAGCCGCCGTCCGCTGCTGTGGCTGCCGGTGGTGGTCGTCAACCTGTCGGCGATGACGATCTTCTGCTGGCACCAGAGCGCGATGCTCGCCGTGGCGGTGCCCGGCGCGGCCGGCCTGGGTGCCGTTCCCGGCCTGACCACCGCACCGGACTCGCTCGGCTGGGTGGTCGCCCGGCTGGCCCTGCTCCCGCTGTTCGGTGCCGCCCTGGTGGCGATCGGGTGGTTCACCCGGCGCTTCGACGGGCCCTGGACGTCCTTCTCCCGGGCCGGCAAGGCGCTGGCCGGCACGGCCGCGGCGCTGTTCGCCGCGTACGCGCTGGGAGTGGTGTGACGCACGCCGGGCGATCAGGGCACGACAGGGGCGCGGACCGACCGGTCCGCGCCCCTGCGGCCGTTCCGAGACGCCCCCGGAGCGGCGACCGCTCCAAGGGGTGCATCCGCATGCGAACCACCACGCACTGTGATGTCGTGTGACGGTCGGCGACCATCGCTGGACCGCGCCCGCCCACGGCCCGCCTGTCCGCATTCGCCGCCCCTCCCCGGAACACCCCCGCCCTAGGAGACCCATGTCCCCGTGCCCACCGCGCCCGCAGTCCCGGCCCCGGGCCGGCCGCCGGCTGCCGGCCACCGCCGTCGTCCTCGCCGTCGGCGCCGGCACCCTGCTGGGCGCCGCCGCCCCGGCGCTCGCCCACGGCGGGGACGACCTCGCCCCGCACGTCGACTCCCGCCGGATCGCCGAGGAAATGCGCCAGGACGAGGTCGCCGCCCTCGGTCAGGAGCACGCCGAGGAGCACGCCCGGATGCGCGCGGCCGTCCGCGGCATCGGCGACTACCCGCAGACCACCCGGACCAACCGGTACAACGCCCTGACGGCCTCCCAGGCCGACCACAACAAGGCCTTCGCACCGGAGACCTGGGGCGCGTTCAAGGAGTACTTCCCGTCCCCCGACTTCGGCGACCACGTCGCCCTGCTGCCCACCGGCAAGGTGCTGCTGTTCTCCTTCGAACGGATCGAGACCAACCCGGAGAAGGAGCCCGCCCCCACCCAGACCACCGGCAAGGAGAACGCCGGCCGGGCCTTTCTCTGGGATCCCGCCAAAGGCACCGGCAAGGACGCGTTCAAGCAGGTCAACCCGCCGGTCTCGGACATGCCGGACGGCCTGAACGAGCCCCGCCCGGTGCCGTTCTTCTGCTCCGGCCACTCCTTCCTGCCCAACGGCATGCTCGGCGTCTTCGGCGGCAACCTGGGCGGCAACGGCGGCACCGGCGCCAAGCTCTCGCTGGTCTTCGACCCGTGGACGGAGACCTGGACCCGCAACCCCGACATGTCGGTGGGCCGCTGGTACCCCTCGGTGGTGACCGGCGCCGACGGCCGGCAGCTGATCATGTCCGGCCAGTCCGAACTCGGCTACGGCACCCCGACCCCGGTGGTCGAGCGCTTCCCCGCCAAGGCCTTCCCGGTGCCGGTGAAGAAGACCGACACCCCCGCCAACACCCCGGTCGAACGGTTCAAGGTCGACGCGCCGTTCAGCTTCGACTACCCGCACCTGTTCTCGCTCAACGACGGCAACGTCTACGGCTTCGGCCGCGCGGCCAACGAGCAGTGGAAGTTCGACCCGGTCGCCGAGACCCGCACCGACCTCACCGCCCGCCCCGACGGCCGCAAGCGCAACTACGGCTCCGCCGTGATGCTGCCCGGCGGAGCCAACGGCCCGGACTCCGCACTGGTCCTCGGCGGCGACCGCGACAACCCGAGCACCCTGCGCTTCTCCAACGGCAGTTGGACCGCCGAGAAGTCCCGCGCCTTCGGCCGCACCCAGGACGACACCCTGCTGCTGCCCAACGGCCGGCTGATGACGGTCAACGGCGCCTACGACATCCGCGACTACGGCAACGGCCCGTACAACCCCAACGCCGACCTCAAGTACCGCCAGATCGAACTGCGCGACGACCAGGGCGACTGGCAGCTCGGCCCGGTCCAGCGGCTGCCGCGCGGCTACCACTCCAACGCGGTGGTGCTGCCGGACGGCCGGGTCATGGTGACCGGCGACGAGCTCCAGCAGATGGCCAACAACACGGACATCAACGGCACCGTCGACGGCGTCCCGGGCACCTCCGGCCCGATCACCATGAACGGCACCATCGAGATCTACGAACCGCCCTACCTGCACCAGGGCGACCGGCCCGCACTCGCCAACGCGCCCACCGCGCCGGTCGGTTACGACAGGAAGTTCACCGTCACCAGCACCACCCCGGCCCTCGCCGGCAGAGCCGTCCTCATGGCGCCGACCACCTCCACCCACTCGGTCAACACCAGCCAGCGCTACGTCGACCTACGGCTCACCAGCCGGGCCGGCAACCGGCTGGAGTTCCAGGCCCCGCCGGACGCCAAGGCCGCCCCGCCCGGCTGGTACCTGCTCTTCCTGCTCAGCGACAAGGGTGTGCCCAGCGTCGCCCAGTGGGTGCAGCTCGGCCCCTCCGCCTGATCCCCCCCAACCCCTGATCCCCCCTGCACCCCCGGAAGGAACCCCGAGAACGATGACCACGGATCTGAGCCTGCGCGAGAGCGAGGAGATCCAGGGCGACGTCCTGGCCGGCTTCAAGAAGGACAACGTCAGCGTCCTGTTCCTGAAGTTCGAGGACGCCGCCCGGGCCCGCGACTGGCTGCGCCGGCTGACCCCGCAGATCTCCACCACCCGCGAGGTCGCCGCGTTCAACGAACGGTTCAGCGAGGCCAAACAGGCCGCCGGCGGCGACGACCCCAAGTCGCTGAACGCCACCTGGCTGGGCGTCAGCTTCACCTACGAGGGCATGCGAATGCTGGCCGGCAGCGATCCGTTCCCCACGCCCCCACCGGTCGGCGGCGGCCTGGAGGCCTTCAAGGACGGCTCGGCCAAGCGGGCGGGCGCCCTCGGCGACACCGGCGACAACCGCCCGGAGACCTGGCTGTTCGGCAACGGCACGAACCAGCCGATCCACGCCGTGCTGAAGATCTCCGCGGACACCGAGCGGGACCTCCAGTCGGCGATCGAGGCCCAGCGGATCGCCGCCGCCGAGTGCCGGGTGCTGATCGTCTACCAGCAGAACGCCCAGACCCTGCTGGGCAGTCGGCGCGGCAAGGAGCACTTCGGCTTCAAGGACGGCATCAGCGAGCCCGGCATCCGGGGCTTCGACCAGCCGAACCCGAGCAAGCCGGACGAGGTGGACGGCCACCCGGGAACCCGGCTGATCCCGGCCGGCGAGTTCATCTGCGGGCTGCCCAACGACCAGTTCAGCGGCCCGCCGAGCCAGTACCCCGAGTGGGCCCGCAACGGTTCCTTCCAGGTGATCCGCCGGCTCGCCCAGGACGTGCCCGGCTGGTGGTCGCAGGTCGCGGTCAAGCTGGAGGAGCTGAGGAGCGCCAAGGCCGTCCCGGAGCACGCCACCACGGAGTGGCTGGCCGCCCGGCTGGTCGGCCGCTGGCGCTCCGGCGCACCGGTCTGCAAGCACCCGGACCGGGACGTGCCGAACAACCCGGACGCCGCCAAGGACAACGACTTCACCTTCCGGGACGACCCGGAGGGCCTGGTCACCCCGCTCTGGTCGCACCTGCGCAAGACCGAACCGCGCGCCGGCCTCCAGGAGGCCCCGGACAAGCCCCCGTTCGACGCCAAGGACCTCAACGGCCGGCGGATCATGCGCCGAGGCACCCCGTACGGCGCCCCGTTCGACCCGGCCTCCGAGGGCCCGGGCGGCCCCGACGACCCGCGCGGCCTGCTGTTCATCTGCTACCAGGCGGACATCCAGCGGCAGTTCGAGTTCATCCAGGTCGACTGGATGGACCAGCCGAACTTCCCGCCGAACCGGGACAGCCAAGGGAACACCCCGCCCGGGCACGCCAAACCCCGTCCGGTGCCGGGCCGTGACCCGGTCACCCAGAACTGCCTGGACCCGGACAGCCGCGAGATCACCCCGGTCGACTTCGAGAGCCGGGACGCGAGCGGCCTGGTCGAGCACACCCCGCTGAGCTTCGCGCAGTTCGTCCGGACCACCGGCTCGGTGTACGCCTTCATGCCGTCCCTGAGCATCCTGCGCGGGCTCTGCGAGGGGCGGCTCACCCCGGTCGGCCGGCAGAACGGCGGCCAGACCGGCACCCAGACCGGCACCCAGACCGGCGGCCGGCCCACGCCGCAACCGGTGAAGGCCTACCCCTGCGACGAGTTCGTCACCGTCCCGGACCAGTACCGCCGGAACGGCCAGAGCCAGTACTGGGCCTTCCACGGCGACCGCTGCCGGCTGATCTCGATCGCCGACGGCTCCGCCCACACCGACCGCAAGGTCGAGGACGACGCCTGGCTGACCAGATGGACCTGCCTCCAGGGCGTCGGCCGGGTCGACTGCGTGCTGCCCGTACCGGACCAGCAGGACCCCGGCGGCAAGAGCTGGTACTGGGTGTTCCACAGCACCATCGGCCGCCAGCAGTACCGGCTGGTCTCGATCACCTGCGCCAACGGCCGGTACACCACCGCCCTGGAGCGCTCGGACCGCGACCTCACCTACTGGGGCTCGCTCAGCGGCGTCGGCCAGGTCGACTGCTGGCTGCCGGTGCCGGACCAGCAGCGGGTCGGCGGCAAGAGCTGGTACTGGTGCTTCCACACCACCAGCGGCCGTCAGCAGTACCGGCTGATCTCGATCGCCGACGGCTCCGCCCACACCGACGTCCGCGAGCGCACCGACCGCGAGCTCTCCCAGTGGTCCTCGCTGAACGGCCTGAGCCGGGTGGACTGCTTCCTGCCCGTCCCGGACCGCCAACGGGTCGGCGGGAACAGCGAGTTCTGGGCGTTCTGCGGCCAGAGCTACCGCCGGATCTCGATCGCCGACGGCAGCGGCCACCCGGACCGGCTGGTCGACAGCGACCGCACCTGTGACAACTGGGCCTCGCTCGGCTGAGCCGGACCCACCCTCCGGACGCGCGCCCCCGGTGTGCCGACCCGCACGCCGGGGGCGCGCCGTCCGAGCCCTGGTCTACCCTGCGGCCATGGTGACGTTCGATGAGTTCCGCGCGATGGCCCTGGGTCTCCCCGAGGCCGCCCAGGAGCCGACCTGGGGCATCGAGACGCTGCGGGTGCGCGGCAAGGTCTTCGCGATGGGCTCGCCCGAGGGGGACAGCATCACCCTCAAGGCCTCCCGCGAGGACCAGGCCGAACTGATCGCGGCCGAGCCCGAGGTGTTCTCCTTCGCCCGGTACGTCGGCCGGCACGGCTGGGTGAGCGTCCGACTGGACCTGGTCGACCGGGAGGAGCTCGACGACCTGGTCACCGAGGCCTGGCGGCGCACGGCACCCAAGCGGGTGGTCGCCGGATTCGACGCCCGGCACTCCGGCTGACGCCGCACTACCAGCTACTCGGAGACGCTGGAAGGACACCCCCGGTTCATGTGATCCATCCCACAGTTTAGGCAGGTCCGTCACCCTCCCGTGACCTCTACGCTTGCCCAGGGAAAGTTCAGGGAAGTTCAGCAGTCCAATCGCACCCTCCGGGCACCGCCCGAGAAACGGTGACGGGCCCCAAGGGAGTTGGTGCGGTGCGCAACCGTCGACGCTGGAAGCGGGTACTGATCGGGGCGTTCGCGGGTTGTGCCGTGCTCGCCGACGCCGGTGCCTCGGCGGCCGCGGCCGCGGTCTCCTCGGAGCAGCTGGCGATCTCCACGCCCCCGGCCGGCAGCGCCGCCTGGATCCAGGACCACTCCTTCGGCCGCCTGCTGCCCGACCCGGCCACCACCAGCCCCGCCGACGCCGCCGCGTTCTTCGCCTCGCTCGCGCCCACCGAGCTGGACCGGCTGGTCAAGGCGTACCCGCTGGTCGTCGGCAACTACGACGGCGCCCCGCTGGACCTGCGCTACCGCGCCAACCGGATCGCCCTGGCCGACGAGCGCGACGCCGCCCGGGTCCGCGCGGCCGACAAGAAGCTCGACTCGGACACCCGAGCGCTGGCCGTCTCCCGCGCCAACGACGTCGAGCACCTGCTCTCCCCCGACCGGCAGGTCCTCGCCTTCGACCCGCGCGGCCGCGGCCTGGTCACCGAGGTCTGGGGCGACCTCGCCGACGCCGAGCGGATCTCCGTCCTCGTCCCCGGCTCGGACGCCGACCTCGGCCACTTCGACCAGACCGCCGAACCGCTGCGCTCCCCGGCCGGCATGGCCCGCGCCCTGTACACCGAGGAGCAGCGCCAGGCCCCGGGCACCCGGACCGCCGTGATCGCCTGGACCGGGTACGTCACCCCCTCCGGCCTCGGCCCGGACGCCGCCACCTCCCGGCTCGCCGACGTCGCCGCGCCCCGCCTGGAGCGGCTGCTGGCCGGCCTCAAGGAGACCACCCGGCCGGACGCGCCCCCGTCGCTGCTCTGCCACTCGTACGGCTCGGTGGTCTGCGGCACCGCCGCCCCGAGGATCCCGCGCGCGGCCGCCTCGCCCTCCGACACCTCCGGCATCACCGACATGATGGTGTTCGGCAGCCCCGGCATGGGCGTGCAGTCCGCCGGCGACCTGGGCCGCGGCGTGCACGTGTGGGCCACCCGCAACCCCAGCGACTGGATCGGCAACGTCCCGTTCCTGGAGGTCGGCAAGCTCGGCCACGGCGCCGACCCGACCGGCAGCGGCTTCGGCGCCGAGCAGATCTCCTCCGCCCGGGCCTCCGGCCACAACGGCTACTTCACCGACGGCACCGACAGCCTGCACAACTTCGCGGCGATCTCGCTCGGGGACTACCGCGACGTGGTCCGGCCCCAGTCCGACTCCTAGTCGGTCCGGCTCGGTCGGTCCGGGTCCCCGTCAGGTCGGCTGCTCCTGGTACAGCCGCAGGGCCTCCGCCGCCGCCCGCGCCAGCTCGCGCCGGGCGGCCGGCGGGCCCAGCACCTCGACCTCCGCGCCGAAGGCCAGCAGCGAGCGGACGGCCGCCGCGGCCGGGAAGGCCATCGCCAGCTCGACCCACTCCTCGGCCGGCCCGGTGCCCGCCTCCGGCGGCGCCGCGGTGACCCGGCCGCCGTGGATGCGCAGGAACATGTCCAGCCGTCCGCGCCGGACCCGCACCCGCACCGGCAGGTCCTTCGGCAGCCGCTCCACCTGCTCGCGCAGCGCCGCCCACACCTCGCCGAGCGCCACCCCGGCCCGGCGGCGCACCGCCTCCCCGGTGGTCTCGGCGTCCAGCACCCGGTCGACCCGGAACAGCCGCGGCTCGCCGCCCAGATCGGCCACCAGGTACCAGACCGCGGCCTTGCTCACCAGCCCGTACGGGTCGACGGTGTACTCGACCGGCGCGGGCGTGCCGCTGTGCCGGTAGCGCAGCCGCAGCCGCCGGTCGGCGAACACCGCGTACTGCAACTCGCCCAGGTCGGGCCCGCTCCCGGTGCCCGCCTGGGGGTTCTGCATCCAGCGCGCCGGGTCGACCAGGACGCGCTCGCTGATCCGCTCGGCGGCCGGGCGGTGCGGGGCGGGCAGCGCCGCCATCACCTTGCGCAGCGCCGAGCCGAGCGCGCCGTCCAGCCCGAGGTCGCTGTGGGCACCCTGGGCGGAGAGCACGAACAGCGCCCGGGCCTCGTCCGCGGTCAGCCCGGTGACGTCGGTGCGGTAGCCGGGCAGCAGCTTGATGCCGCCGTGCCGGCCGCGCTCGGTGAACACCGGCACCCCGGCGGCGGAGAGCGACTCCACGTCGCGGTAGATGGTGCGGACGGACACCTCCAGCCGTTCGGCCAGTTCGGTGGCGGGCACCCGGCCCCGGGTCTGGAGCAGCAGCAGGATCGAGAGCAGGCGTTCGGCCTTCATGGCACCAGAATCCCAACAATCCTGACGGCGCTTGTCAGGTTTTACTGGGAGATTGCGTTCCGAGCCCGAAAGACCGCACCGCGCAGCACACACCGCACCGCGCAACACCACACCGTACGAAGGAGCCGAACGCAGATGAGCGCCGTCCAGGACGCCCGCCCGCAGTACCTCACCGCCCTCGGCCAGCTGGCGCAGCTGTTCGCCGCCGTCACCCCCGCCGACCTCGACCGGCCCACCCCGTGCGAGGAGTTCACGCTGCGTCAGCTGCTGAACCACGTGGTCGGCGGCGTCCACCGGTTCGCCTACCTGGGCGAGGGCGGCCGGTCCCAGGACATCGTGCCGGCCATCGAGGACCCGTCCGACGAGGGCTGGCCGGCCGCGCTCGCCCGGGCCACCGCCCGCGCCACCGCCGCCTGGGCGGACGACGCCAAGCTGGGCCGCCCGACCTTCGCCCCCTGGGGCGAGGTGCCCGGCGGCATGGTGGTCGGCGGCTACGTGATGGAGACGGTCACCCACTCCTGGGACATCGCCACCGCCCTCGACAACGGCTTCGTCCTGGACGACGCCCTGGCGCACACCGCGCTGGCCGTCGCCGAGCTGGTCCTGCCGCCCGCGAGCCGGGTCGAGGGCGTCCCGTTCGGCGCGGTGCGGCCGGCCTCCGCGGACGCCGACGTGCACACCCGGCTGGCCGCCTGGATGGGCCGCAAGGCCTGAGCCCCCCGGGGCCCGAAGGCCCGGGGTCCGGGGTCCGGGGAGTCGCAGACTCCCCGGGCCCCGCGGGCGCTACTCCCGCCCGACCGAGGTGTTGCGCATGTCCGCGTAACGGTCCCCGGCGACCTGCCCGGCCAGCGGCTCCAGCAGCGCCAGCTCCTCCGCGCTCAGCCGCAGGGTGGCCGCGGCGGTGTTCTCGGCCAGCCGGCTGCGCTTGCGGGTGCCGGGGATCGGCACGACGGTCAGACCGTGCACCTCGGCCCGCTGGTGCACCCAGGCCAGCGCGACCTGGGCGAGCGTCGCGTCGTGGGCCTCGGCGATCTTCCGCAGCGGGGTGAGCAGTTCGCCGTTGGCGACGGCGTTCTCCCCGGTGTAGCGCGGGTGGGTGCGGCGGAAGTCGTCCGCCGCGAGGTTCGCGGCGTCCTGGAAGGCGCCGGTCAGGAAGCCGCGCCCGAGCGGCGAGTACGGCACGAAGGCGACACCCAGCTCGGCCGCGGCCGGCACCGCCGAGCGCTCGACGTCACGGGCGAACACCGACCACTCGGACTGCACCGCGGCGATCGGGTGGACGGCGTGCGCCTCGCGCAGCTCCGCCCCGGTCACCTCGGACAGGCCCAGCTGCCGGACCTTGCCGGCCTGCACCAACTCGGCCATGGCGCCGACCGATTCGGCCAGCGGCACCTCCGGGTTGCGGCGGTGCATGTAGTAGAGGTCGATCACGTCCACGCCGAGGCGGCGCAGCGAGCCCTCCACGGCACCGCGGATGTACGCGGGGTCGTTGCGGATGGCGCGCTTGGTCGGGTCGTTCTCGTCGCGCTCGATGGCGAACTTGGTGGCGAGCACCACCCGGTCGCGGTTGGCCCGGACGAAGGGGCCGATGAACTCCTCGTTGCGGCCGGAGCCGTACATGTCCGCGGTGTCGAACAGCGTGACACCGGCGTCCAGCGCGGCGTCCAGCGTGGCGAGCGCCTCGGCGGAGTCGGTCGGGCCGTAGAACTCGCTCATGCCCATGCAGCCGAGGCCCTGGACGCCCACCAGCGGGCCGTCGGTGCCGAGGGGGGCGGTGGGAAGGACGGGGTGAGTCATGCGCTCTGCTCTTCCTCTGGTCGTTGGTACTGGCATCGGACGGGGGTGCCGGCACTGTCGGCGACCTTCCCGGCATAGAGATCGATCTTGTGGTCGAGGACGGCCAGCGTCGCCTGGAGGTCGGTGATCCGCTGCCGGACCTCCTCGCGCTGCGCCTCCAGCAGCTCCCGCCGCTCGGGGTAGGTCTCCTCGCCGCGGCGGGCCATGTCCACGTACTTGAGCATGTCCGCCACCGACATCCCGGTCAGCCGCAGCCGGCTCAGGAAGGCCAGCCGGTGCAGGTCCGCGTCGCAGTAGCGGCGCTGGCCGCCGACCGCGCGGTCGACCGGGTCGAGCAGGCCGATCCGCTCGTACCAGCGCAGGGTGTGGGCGGTCAGCCCGCTGGCCGCGGCGACCTCGCTGATGGTGTGCCGCGGGGTGCGGTCCGGCTCGCCGGCCGGGCCCTGGTACACCTCGGCGCAGCTGCGCAGCCCGGCCCTGGCCCGTACGGGTGTGGCCATGATCGATTCCCCCTGTCCTGTAGACGGGAACGACGCTACCGAGTTGGAGTGCACTCCAAGCAAGCCGCTCAGCCGGGTGGCCCCACCACCCCGATCCGGGCCCGGCTAGAGTCGACCGCATGGAGAGCTTGCGGATGATCGACAACTGGCCCGTGCCCCACGCCGCCGCCGCGGTGGTCCGGGGGTCGGACGGCGCGGTGCTGGCCGCCCACGGTCCGCAGCAGCACCTCTTCCCGCTGGCCTCGGTGACCAAGCTGCTCACCTCCTACGCGGCCCTGGTCGCCCTGGAGGAGGGCGTGTTCGAGCTGGACGACCCGGCCGGCCCGCCCGGCTCCACCGTCCGCCACCTGCTGGCCCACACCTCCGGCCTCGGCTTCGACGAGGACCGGCTGTTCGCCGAGCCCGGCAACCGCCGGCTCTACTCCAACGCCGGTTTCGACGTGCTCGCCCGCACCCTGGCCGAGGCCGCCGGGATCGCGTTCCACCAGTACGTCGCCGAGGCGGTGTTCGAGCCGCTGGGCATGCACGACACCCTGATCAACACCGCGATCAAGTCCCCGGCCGGCGCCGGTGGCCTGTCCACGGTGGCCGACCTCACCCGGTTCGCCGCCGAGCTGCAGTCCCCCCGGTTGCTGGACCCGTCCACCGTCCGGCGGGCCACCCGCGAGGTCGCCTTCCCCGGCACCAGCGGCGTGCTGCCCGGCTACGGACACCGCCGCCCGAACGACTGGGGCCTGGGCTTCGAGATCCGCGACGGCAAGAGCCCGCACTGGACCGGCACCGCCAACTCCCCCGAGACCTTCGGCCACTTCGGCCAGTCCGGCACCTTCCTCTGGGTCGACCCGCAGGCCGGCGCGGCCTGCATCGCGCTCACCGACCGGGACTTCGGCCCCTGGGCCGTCGAGGCCTGGCCGCCGCTCTCCGACGCCGTCCTCACCGAACTGAAGAGCTGAAGAGCTGAAGAGCTGAAGGGCTGAAGGGCTGAAGGGCTCGCGGACGGGCCCACCTCAGCCGTACGAGACCGGCGAGTGCATCTCCCAGAGCAGCAGCTGGGCGCCGGTCTCGCCGGCCGCCGGGTCGGCGAAGGCCTCGCCGGTGATCCGCACGCTGTCGCCGGGCACCATCGACCGGCCGGCGCCCTTGGGCCCCGGGACGGTCCGGTAGCCCAGCGTGCCGGCCGTCAGGTGCGCGTACCGCCAGGGCGCCGCCGGCAGTTGCGGCAGCGGCTGCCACGGGCCGGCGGTGGCCAGCCAGAGCGCGGCGTCGCCGCGGCGCAGCCGCAGGGCGTCCGTCCCGGCGTCCCGCTCCAGCCCGGAGGCCAGCAGCGTCAACCCGCCGTCCGCCGGTTCCACCTTGCGCAGCCCGTACGCGGGGGCGGCGTCGAACTCGTCCGGCTGCAGCCACATCTGGACGAAGCGCACCGGGCCGGTGGCACCGCCGACGTTGCGCTCGGTGTGGGTGACCCCGGAGCCCGCGCTCAGGTGCTGGACCATGCCCGGGCGCACCACCCCGCTGTGGCCGTGCGAGTCCCGGTGGGCGAGTGCGCCCTCCAGCACCCAGGTGAGGATCTCGGTGTCCCGGTGCTTGTGCTCCTCGAACCCGGCGCCGGGGGCGAGGAGTTCCTCGTTGCAGGCGAGCAGCGCGCCGAAGTGGGTGTTCTTCGGGTCGTAGTGGCCGGCGAAGGAGAACGCGTGCCGGGTCTCGACGCCCTCGGCGGGGGTGGAGCGGTAGCGCTCGGCGGTGCGGCGCAGGTCGGCACGGGGGCGGGCGGCGGCGTCGGTCACGGGCCCCACCGTACTGTGCCGGGCGGCCCGTCCCCGGGCACGGGCACGCCCCGCGGCCCACGGGTGTGACCGGGACCACCGGGCCCCCGCGCCGGGGGGTGTGCACGAGCAGTCACCCGCGTGAGGCAGTCTTGTCCTTGTGCCAGCCGCTTCCGCGAACTCCAAGAGCGATCCCACTCCCGCAGCCGATCCCACCGGGAACAGTCCGGCTCCCCGGGGCGGCCGCGACCGCCCCGGCCGCCCCGCGCCCCGTCTGACGGCCCAGGAGCGCAGAAACGCCGCCGAGCGGGCCGAGCGCCGGGCCGCGACGCTCAAGCGGCTGGAGAAGTCCTCGGGCAAGCTGGCCACCGCCGCGATCGCGCGGATGGACGACCAACTCGGCTGGTACCGGCGGATGCCACCGGAGCACCGGTCCTGGATCGGCCTGGTCGCCCAGGCCGGCATCGCGGCCTTCACCGAGTGGTACCGCCACCCGGAGGCCGCCCGGGCGATCTCCACCGACGTCTTCGGCACCGCCCCGCGCGAGCTGACCCGGGCGATCACCCTGCGCCAGACCGTGGAGCTGATCCGCACCACGATCGAGGTGATGGAGGAGGCCATCGAGGAGGTGGCCGCCCCCGGCGACGAGGCGGACATGCGCGAGTCCGTGCTGGTCTACGCCCGGGAGATCGCCTTCGCCACCGCCCAGGTGTACGCCCAGGCGGCCGAGGCACGCGGCGCCTGGGACGCCCGGCTGGAGGCGCTGGTGGTGAACTCCCTGCTGTCCGGCGACGCCGACGAGGGGGTGCTCTCCCGCGCCGCCGCGCTGGGCTGGGGCCAGCCCAGCCAGGTCCGGGTGGTGATGGGCAGCGCCCCGGACGGGGACAGCGAGCTGGTGGTCGAGGCGATCCGCCGGGCCGCCCGGTACGCCAAGCTGAACGTGTTGACCGGGGTCCTGGGCAAGCGCCTGGTGGTGGTGGTCGGCGGTGAGAAGGAGCCGGTGCACGCCGCCCGGGCGCTGATCGGCCAGTTCGCGCCGGGCCCGGTGGTGATCGGCCCGACCGTGCCGGACCTGCTGTCGGCGACCCGCTCGGCGCACGCCGCCGCGGCCGGCCTGCGGGCCTGCGCCGCCTGGCCGGACGCCCCCCGTCCGGTGCTCGCGGACGACCTGCTGCCGGAGCGGGCACTGGCCGGGGACCAGGCCGCCCGCGCCCAGTTGGTGGAGGAGATCTACACACCGTTGGACGAGGCCGGCTCCGCCCTGCTGGAGACGCTGAGTGTCTACCTGGAGCAGGCGTCGTCCCTGGAGGGGGCGGCCCGGATGCTCTTCGTGCACCCCAACACGGTGCGCTACCGGCTACGACGTGTGACCGACGTCACGGGGTACGCCCCCTCCGACGTACGTTCGGCGTTCACTCTGCGGATCGCACTGGCCCTCGGCCGGCTCGCCGCCGCCGGGGAGCCCGGCTGAGCCGGAGTGTAGGGACCATACAATCCCGGATGGTTTTCTTCGTTACCGTCGCCTACCCGCCCCTGGGCGCCTGGCGAGAGAGGGTTGAACCGTGCTCGTAATCGTCGCCCCTGGACAGGGTGCCCAGTCCCCCGGTTTCCTCAGCCCCTGGCTGGAGCTCGACGGTGTCGCCGACCGCCTGCGCGGCTGGTCGGAGGTCGCCGGGCTCGACCTGGTGCACGCCGGGACCGAGGCGTCCGCCGAGGACATCAAGGACACCGCCGTCGCCCAGCCGCTGCTGGTCGCGGCCGGTCTGATGACCGCCCGTGAGCTGTTCCCGGACGAGGACGTCGCCCGCAAGCTGGTCGGCGCCGTCGCCGGTCACAGCGTCGGCGAGATCACCGCCGCGGCCGGCGCCGGGGTGCTCAGCGCCCATGACGCCCTGGCCTTCGTCCGCGAGCGCGGCCGGGCCATGGCCGAGGCCGCCACCGTCACCGAGACCGGCATGACCGCCGTGCTCGGCGGCGACCCGGAGGTCGTCGCGGCCAAGCTGGCCGAGCACGGCCTGACGGCGGCCAACAACAACGGCGGCGGCCAGATCGTCGCGGCCGGCACGCTGGCCCAGCTGGCGGACCTGAAGGCGGACCCGCCGGCCGGCGCCAAGCTGATCGCCCTCAAGGTGGCCGGCGCCTTCCACACCGAGCACATGGCCCCCGGCGTCGAGCGGCTGGCCGCGCTGGCCCCGAGCCTGACCGTGGCCGACCCGCAGGTCCGCTACGTGTCCAACAAGGACGGCGAGGTCGTCGGCTCCGGCGCCGAGGTGCTGGCCCGCCTGGTGTCGCAGGTCTCCAACCCGGTCCGCTGGGACCTCTGCATGGAGACCCTCGGGCAGCTGGGCGCGACCGCCGTCATCGAGCTGTCCCCCGCGGGCACGCTGACCGCCCTGTTCAAGCGCAACCTGAAGGGTGTGGCCACCCTCGCCCTGAAGACCCCCGCCGATCTGGACAAGGCCCGCGAGCTCATCGCGGAGCACGGCGGTCAGGAACAGCAGGACCAGGAGGACCAGGCATGACCAAGCCGCAGATCCGACCCACCACCGGCGCGCAGTACGCCCGCATCCACGGGGTCGGCGGCTACCGTCCGGTCCGGGTCATCCCCAACTCCGAGGTCCTGGAGTGGATCGACTCCTCCGACGAGTGGATCCGCACCCGCAGCGGGATCGCCGAGCGCCGCTGGGCGGGCCCGGAGGAGAGCGTCGCCGAGATGTCGCTGCAGGCCGCCGGCAAGGCGATCGCGCAGGCCGGCATCGCCCCCGAGCAGATCGGCGGCGTGATCGTCGCGACCGTCTCGCACCTCAAGCAGACCCCCGCGATCGCCACCGAGATCGCCGAGCGGCTCGGCTGCGGCACCGCCCCCGCCTTCGACATCTCGGCCGCCTGCGCCGGCTTCGGCTACGGCCTGGGCCTGGCCGACGGCATGATCCGCGGCGGCAACGCCGAGTACGTGCTGGTGATCGGCGTCGAGCGGCTCAGCGACCTGACCGACAAGTCGGACCGTTCGACCGCCTTCATCTTCGGCGACGGCGCCGGCGCCGCGATCGTCGGCCCGTCCGACACCCCGGGCATCGGCAAGCTGATCTGGGGCTCGGACGGCTCGCAGGCCGACGTCATCACCCAGACCCAGGCCTGGGACACCGCCTTCGCCAAGCCCGACGCGATCAACGGCCAGGCCGAGGACCCGGAGCAGGGCCGCACCTGGCCGGCCCTGCGGATGGACGGCCAGCCGGTGTTCCGCTGGGCGGTCTGGGAGATGGCCAAGGTGGCCCAGCAGGCGCTGGACGCCGCCGGGGTCACCGCCGACCAGCTCGGCGCCTTCATCCCGCACCAGGCCAACATGCGGATCACCGACGCGATGATCAAGGCGCTCAAGCTGCCCGCGTCGGTGCCGGTCGCCCGGGACATCGCCGAGACCGGCAACACCTCCGCCGCCTCCATCCCGCTGGCGATGGAGCGCATGCTGGAGTCCGGCGAGGCCCACAGCGGCGACCTCGCGCTGATCATCGGGTTCGGGGCGGGTCTCGTCTACGCTGCGGCGGTCGTTACGCTCCCCTAGGCGCGTTTCGCCCCATCCATCCACAAGCCCGTGTTCGGCTGACGGTCGGACACGTTCAACACCGAAGAGGAGCAGCCAGTATGGCTACCAAGGACGAGGTCCTGGAAGGTCTCGCCGAGATCGTCAACGAGATCGCCGGCATCCCGGCGGAGGACGTCCAGGAGGACAAGTCCTTCACCGACGACCTGGACGTCGACTCGCTGTCCATGGTCGAGGTCGTCGTGGCCGCCGAGGAGCGCTTCGACGTCAAGATCCCGGACGACGAGGTCAAGAACCTGAAGACCGTCGGCGACGCGGTGAACTACATCCTCACCAACGCCGACGCCTGATCAGCCGACTCGTACGAGTCGCCCAGTCCGTCCGGCGTGACGCACGCCTCGGACGGCTGACCCGTCGGCCCGGCTCCCCCGAGCCAGGCCGATCCGCCGGCCGGGACGCCCCACCCGGGCGCCCGGCCGGGCCCTTCCTCGGCTCGCCGCCGACCCCGCACGAACGTGAAAGAAGAGAGACCAGTGACCGCTGAGAACCGAACCGTGGTCGTCACGGGTATCGGCGCCTTCACGCCGCTGGGCGGCGACGCCGCCACGACCTGGGAGAACCTGGTCGCCGGGCGCTCCGGGGTGGCGGCCCTGACCGAGGAGTGGGCCGAGGACCTGCCGGTCCGGATCGCCGCGCGCACCGCGGTCGAGCCGGGCGAGATCCTGCCCCGGCCGCTGGCCCGGAAGCTGGACCGCTCGGCCCAGTTCGCGCTGATCGCCGCCCGCGAGGCCTGGGCCGACGCCGGCTTCGAGACCCCGGCAACCGACGACTCCTCCAAGCTCGCCCCCGAGCGCCTGGGCGCCGTGATCGCCTCCGGCATCGGCGGCGTGACCACCCTGCTCGACCAGTACGACGTGCTGAAGGAGAAGGGCGCCCGCAAGGTCTCCCCGCACACCGTCCCGATGCTGATGCCCAACTCTCCGGCGGCCAACGTCGGTCTGGAGGTCGGCGCCCGCGCGGGTGTGCACACCCCCGTCTCCGCCTGCGCCTCCGGCGCCGAGGCGATCGGCTACGCGATCGAGATGATCCGCAGCGGCCGCGCCGACGTCGTGGTGGCCGGCGGCACCGAGGCGGCGATCCACCCGCTGCCGATCGCCGCGTTCGCCAACATGATGGCGATGTCCAAGCAGAACGACGACCCCGAGCGCGCCTCGCGCCCGTACGACAAGGCCCGCGACGGCTTCGTGCTGGGCGAGGGTGCCGGTGTGGTCGTGCTGGAGTCGCTGGAGCACGCCGAGGCCCGCAACGCCCGGATCTACTGCGAGGCGGTCGGCCAGGGTCTGTCCTCGGACGCCCACCACATCGCCCAGCCCGAACCGACCGGCGCCGGCGTGGCCCGCGCGCTGGCCGACCTGTTCGACCGCAACGAGCTGGACAAGGCCGAGATCGTGCACGTCAACGCGCACGCCACCTCGACCCCGCAGGGCGACACCGCCGAGCTGAAGGCGCTGCGCAAGGAGCTGGGCGAGGACCTCGACCACATCCTGGTCTCGGCCACCAAGTCGATGACCGGTCACCTGCTGGGCGGCGCCGGCGGCATCGAGACCGTCGCCACCGTGCTGGCGCTGTACCACCGGATCGCCCCGCCGACCATCAACGTCGAGGAGCTGGACGACGAGGTGGACGCCAGGATCGTGACCGAGGCGACCCCGCTGCCCGAGGGCCGGATCGCCGCGCTGAACAACTCGTTCGGCTTCGGCGGCCACAACGTGGTGCTGGCCTTCCGCACCCGCTGACCCGGTCCGCACCCCGCGGCACCCAGCACGAAGGGGCCGGCGCTCTCCGCGAGCGCCGGCCCCTTCGTCGTGCGTACGGTCTCAGACCACCTGGTGCAGCCAGCGCACCGGCGCGCCCTCGCCCGCGTAGCGGAAGGGCTCCAGTTCGTCGTCCCAGGGCTTGCCGAGCAACCGGGAGATCTCGGCCTCCAGGTCGGCGCCCTCGCTGCGGGCCCGCAGCAGGACGGCCCGAAGCCGGTCCTCGGGGATCAGGATGTCTCCGTGGATGCCCGTGACGGCGTGGAAGATGCCGAGCGTGGGCGTGCTGCTGTACCGCTCCCCCTCCGCCGTGGCGCAGGGCTCGCTGGTCACCTCGTACCGCATCAGCTGCCAGCCGCGCAGCGCGGAGGCGACCTTGGAGGCGGTGCCGGGCTCCCCCTGCCAGGAGAGTTCGGCGCGCCAATGCCCGGGTGCGGCCGGCTGGCGGATCCAGTCCAGGCTCACCCGCACACCGAGCACCCCCGCGACGGCCCACTCGACGTGCGGGCACAGCGCGCGGGGCGCGGAGTGGATGTAGAGAACTCCACGTGTCGTCACCGGGACCTCCAGGCTGTGGACGAGGGTCGCCTTCCCCAGCTGCCTCGTGCCTGCAGTTGATCCACAGTTACCCACGTTAGCCGACATTAAGCTACTAAATTGAGCAAAACGGACAGGCTTTCGCTCAATGCTAGTCGAATCCTCAACGAGGTCTACCCCTCGGCCGGATCTCTCCCCCGAACGGCCCCATCGCCAGGCGGGAACACCGTACCGCGCGGCGGCGCAGGATGGATGACGCACTTTCGGATCCGGCCGGAATGCGGTAGTGCGGCCGGATCCCCTGCGCCGTGCACGCGAACCGCCCCGCGCGCCCGGTCCGGGGCGGCGGGGCGGTCGGCTCCCTGATGGGGCGTCAGCCGTCCAGGCGGACGACCATCTTGCCGGTGTTGGCGCCGCGCAGCAGGTCGATGAAGGCCTCTGCGGCGTTCTCGAAGCCGTCCACCACGGTCTCCTCGGTGCGCAGTTCGCCGGACTTCAGCCAGCCGCCCACCTCGGTGACGAACTGCGGCTGGAGGGCGGCGTGGTCGCCCACCAGCATGCCCTCCAGGCGCAGCCGCTTGCCGATCGCCATCGCCAGGTTGCGCGGGGCGGCGGGCGCGGTGGTGTCGTTGTACTGGGCGATCGCGCCGCAGAGCACCGCCCGGCCGTGCACGCCGAGGGCGCCGATCGCGGCCTCCAGGTGGTCGCCGCCGACGTTGTCGAAGTAGAGGTCGATGCCCTCCGGGGCGGCCTTGGCGAGCTGCTCGGCGACCGGTGCGTCCTTGTAGTTGAAGGCCGCGTCGAAGCCGTACTCGTCGACCAGCTTGGCGACCTTCTCCGCCGAGCCGGCCGAGCCGACCACCAGCGAGGCACCCTTGAGCCGGGCGATCTGGCCGACCAAGGAGCCGACGGCGCCGGCCGCGCCGGAGACGAAGACCTTGTCGCCCTCCTTGAGGCCGCCGACGGCGAGCAGCCCGGCGTAGGCGGTCAGGCCGGGCATGCCGAGCACGCCGAGGTAGGCGGAGAGCGGGGCGGCGGCCGGGTCGACCTTCACGGCGTGCTTCGCGTCCAGGGTGGCGTACTCGCGCCAGCCGAGCCCGTGCAGCACGGCGTCGCCGGGGGCGAAGCCCTCGGCCGCGGAGGCGACGACGTAGCCGACCGCGCCGCCGTCCATGGCCCGGCCGAGCTGGAACGGGGGCACGTACGACTTCACGTCGTTCATCCTGCCGCGCATGTACGGGTCCACCGAGAGGTGGGTGTTGCGGACCAGGATCTCGCCCGGGCCCGGGGTCCGGACCGGGGCCTCGACCAGGGCGAAGTCGGTGGGCACCGGCCAGCCCTGGGGGCGGGCGGCGAGGTGCCATTCACGGGCGGTGGCGGGGATGGCCTGCTCTGCCATGGAGATGCTCCTCGAAGGGTGGTGTCGGCAGGTGAAAGGTTGAGCAACTGAAGTAACGATGGACATGAAAGGTTCATGTTGTCAACTTTTCAGGTAGACTCTGAGGCATGGACACTCAGCTGACCGAGGCCGCCACGCCGCAGTCCGACGAGATCACCCGCGAGGTCGTCGACCTGATGGCCAACCTGGTCGCACTGTTCCACCGCGAGTACGAGGAGGCCGCCGCCGCCCGCTCGCTCACCGGTGCCCAGGCCAAGGTGCTGGCGCTGCTGCGACGCGGCCCGCTGCCCATGCGCCACATCGCCCAGACGCTAAGCTGCGAGCCCTCCAACATCACCGGTATCGTCGACCGGCTGGAGGCCCGCGGCTTCGTGACCCGCGAGGCCGACCGGCAGGACCGCCGGGTCAAGCTGGTCGCCGCCACCGAGACCGGCGCGGCCGCCTCCGAGGAACTGCGCGAGTCGCTCAACTTCGCCCGCGAGCCGCTCGCCGCGCTCGGCCCGGAGGAGCGGACGGTGCTACGGGACCTGCTCAGCCGGATGCTGACCGGCGCCGCCGGCCCCGGAGCGTGACGAGCGTCACGGCTCCGGCGGTCGATTCCGCTGCCCTCCGGGGGTAACCGAACAGCCTTCCGGAACGTCTAACGTTCGAACGCCGAACGCGAGACACCTGAAGACGGGGGGCACGGAGGATGAGCAGCAGCACGCGCCGGCGCCGGTACCTGCGGACCGCCATCGGCCTGGCCGCCGTTCTGGTGCTGTCGGTCGTGGGAGCCGGAGCCTGGTTCTACCACCGGCTGGACAGCAACATCACCACCTTCGACGCGGGCGGTGTCGCCACCGAGCGCCCGCCCGCCCCCGTCCCGGCCAGCCCCGGCGCCCAGGTCCCGGTCAACGTGCTGCTGCTCGGCTCGGACACCCGGGACGACGGCAACAACGCGCTGGGCGGCGGCGACGAGGGTGTCGGCAACTCGGACACCGCGATCCTGGTGCACGTCTACGCCGACCACAAGCACGCCGTCGGCGTCTCCATACCCCGCGACACCCTGGTCACCATCCCGTCCTGCAAGCTGGCGAACGGCACCTGGAGCAAGCCGCGCAACGACCAGATGTTCAACTCCGCGTTCAGCCTCGGCGAGCTGCCCAAGGGCAACCCGGCCTGCACCCAGAACACCGTGGAGGCGCTCACCGGGCTGCGGATCGACCACACCATCGTGGTCGACTTCAAGGGCGCCGCCGCCATGACCGACGCGCTCGGCGGCGTGGACGCCTGCGTGCCCAATGACGTCGACCAGTACGGCATCCACCTCAAGAAGGGGCTGCAGAAGCTCTCCGGCAAGACGGCGGTCGACTACCTGCGAGCCCGCCACGGCATCGGCGACAACTCCGACATCGGCCGGATGCGGCGCCAGCAGGCCTTCCTCTCCTCGATGATCAAGAAGGTCCAGGGCGAGGGCTTCTCACTGCCCACCCTGCTGCCGCTGGCCGACGCCGCCACCAAGTCGCTCACCGTGGACGAGGGCCTCGGCACCGCGATGAAGCTGGTTGACTTCGCCCGCTCGATGGAGGACATCAAGCTCTCCGACATCACCTTCGTCACCGCTCCCTGGCGCTTCGCCGGGGACCGGGTGCGGCTGGTCCAGCCGGACGCCGACACCCTGTGGAAGCTGCTGAAGGAGGACCGCACCCTGGACGGGCAGATCACCGCCGGCACCGGCGCCGTCGTCGCGTCCGCCTCTCCCTCCGCCGGCGCGAGCACGAGCCCCACCCCGAACGCCCCGCTCGCCGCCGACCAGGCCGCCGCCCCGATCACCGTCGTCAACGGCGTCGGCACCCCCGGGCTGGCCGGCTCCGGCGCCGAGACGCTCAAGGCCCGCGGCTTCCAGAACGTCACCCTCGGTGCCAACAACCCCGGCAAGCAGCGCACCGAGGTCTTCTACGACCCCGGTCTGAAGGCCGCCGCCGACCAGGTCGCCGCCCTGTTCCCCGGTGCCCGGGCGGTCGAGGAGGCGGGCTCGGGCGCGATCACCGTCACCCTCGGCGCGGACTACCAGGCGCCCGGCACCCGGCTCGACTCGGTCACCGCGCCCCCGGCCACGCCCACCCCCGGCAGCACCGCGCCCAGCGGGATCCCCACCGGCATAGCGGAGAACACCCGCGGCGCCGACACCGATCCCTGCGCCGATCTGACCTTCGGGTCCTGACTCCGGGGCCTGACCTCCGGGGCCTGACTCCGGCGCCTGGCGGGGCTACTCCGGATCCGGCAAACCGGTGACCACGGCCGTCAGGCGGGTGCCGCGTTCGAAGGCACCCGCCGCGGCCAGGTCGGCCAGCGCGGCGAGTAGCTTGGCGACGTACCGGCGCTCCACCGGGACGCCGTGGCGGCGCTCGAACTCCCCGGCGAATGAGGCCAGTTCGGCCGGGACCTTGCCGTAGCCGCCGCCGTGGTGGGCGTGGTCGATCCGCCAGTTGTCGAACTCGCGACCGAAGCCCGCCCGGTGCAGCCGGGCCACCTCCGCCTCCAGGTAGCCCTCGCCGCCGCGCAGCACGGCCACCCCGAGCGCCCGGGCGCCGGCCGGCAGCCCCGCCGCGATGCCGGCCAGGGTGCCGCCGGTGCCGACCGGGCAGCAGACCACGTCGCGCCCGTCCAGACCGGGCAGTTCGGCCGGGATCGCGGCCGCGCCGATCGCGGCCAGGGCGTTGGAGCCGCCCTCCGGGAGCACCAGGCAGGGGCCCCAGCGGCGCTGGAGTTCCGCGGCGTCCTCGGCACCGGCCCGGCCGGTGGCCTCCCGGTAGGCGGACCGGGTGAGGAATTCCAGTCGCATCCCGGCCCGTTCGGCGGCCCGCAGCGACCAGTTGCGCGGTCGGCCGGCCAGCTCCTCGCCGCGCACCAGTCCGACGCTCTCCAGCCCGAGCGCCCCGGCGGCGACCGCGACCGCCCGCAGATGGGTCGAGTAGGCCCCGCCGAAGGTCAGCAGCCGGGTGTGGCCCTGCTCGACGGCGGCGGCCAGATTGGGCGCGAGCTTGCGCCACTTGTTGCCGGGGACGCCCGGGTGCAGCAGGTCGTCCCGCTTCAGCCGCAGCTCCACCCCGGCCCGGACGAACACCTCGTCGGTGCAGTCCACCAGCGGGGTCGGCAGCAGGGCGGGTTCGAGCATCCGACCACCCTACGGGGCCGCGCACGGCCGGGAACCGTGCGGTCGGTTCAGCCGCCCGCCCCGCCGTCCGCGTGCTGGGCGCTGATGGCCCGGCGCAGGGCACGCGGGACGGGGCCGGCGGCAGGTGCCAGCTTGTCGATCCGGGTCCGGAACTCGCGCCGCTGGCGCCAGGTCAGGGCCGAACCCAGCCGGGCCGCGTCGACCAGGGCGACCAGCGCCGCGTCCGCCGGATCGACCCGGCTGAGCGGGCCGTTCAGCGCCGACGCGATGCTCGCTGTCAGCGCCTTGCGCACCCTGGACTGCGGCAGGATGACCCGGGCGACCGGGAAGAACCCGAGCACCCGTCGCACCTCGACCCGGATCCGGCCGGAGGCCACGAGCCCGTCGCGGACCACCCGCGCCGACCTCCGCTGGCGCCCGATCCAGCTCTTCCAGGTGCGCCGCCGCCCCTGGCGGATCTGCTCCAGCAGCGCGGCGGAGAGCGGGTCGAGCCCGCCGGTCGCACCGTCGACGGCGGCCGGGTGCCGACCGTCGTCACGGATCAGCCCGCGGCGGAGGAGCTCGGTGAGCGCCGCCGCCCGCAGGGCCAGGTCCAGGTTGGTCGTACGGAGCCGCCCGCGCTCGGGGTCGTAGGCGAGCAGGTAGAGCTTCTCGGGCAGGTTGTCGGGCAGGTCCATCTCGGCCTCCGAAGGATCTGGAAAGATCTGCGGGTCGCCCGGCCGCTGCGGTCAGTCCTCGGGGGGACCGCCGGCCTCCGGGCTCTCCTTGGGCGGTCGGCCGCGCCGGGGAAGCCGGGCCGCACCGCTGGGCATCCGGCCGGCCTCGGTGAGGGCACGGCGGAGGACGAACTCGATCTGCGCGTTGGTGCTGCGCAGTTCGTCCGCGGCCCACCTGGCCAGCGCGTCGTGAACCGAAGGATCCAGTCGCAGCAGGAGCTTCTTCCGTTCCGTCGCCAACGCCGCGCCCTTACTGGTAGAGGGAGCCCGTGTTCACGACGGGCTGGGTGCCCCGGTCGCCGCAGAGCACCACCAGGAGGTTGCTCACCATGGCAGCCTTGCGCTCCTCGTCCAACTCCACCACGTCGCGCTCGGCGAGCCGGTCCAGCGCCTCCTCGACCATACCGACGGCGCCCTCGACGATCAGCCGCCGGGCGGCCACCACGGCCCCGGCCTGCTGACGCTGGAGCATCACCTGGGCGACCTCGGGCGCGTAGGCGAGCCGGGTGATCCGGGACTCGATGACCCGCACACCGGCCGAGGCGACCCGGGCGGAGATCTCGGCGGACAGCTTGCGGGCGATCTCCTCCGCGCCGTCGCGCAGCGACAACTGCCCCTCGTGGTGGGCGTCGTACGGGTAGCTGGTGGCGATGTGCCGGACGGCCGTCTCGGTCTGGATGGCGACGAAGTCGACGTAGTCGTCCACCTCGAAGACCGCCATCGCGGTGTCCTCGACCTGCCAGACCACCACGGCGGCCATCTCGATCGGGTTGCCGTCCGCGTCGTTGACCTTGGTGGTCTCGGTCTCGTGGTTGCGGATCCGGGTGGAGATCCGGCGGCGGCTGGTGAACGGGTTCAGCCAGGTCAGACCCGCCGACCGGATGCTGCCGCGATAGCGGCCGAGCAGCTGCACCACCCGGGCCTCACCGGGCGAGACGACCGTCAGGCCGCACAGCGTCAGCAGCGAGCCGAACACCAGCAGCGGCCCGACGATCACCAGCGGAATGCCCACCCCCTTGCTGCCGCCGCTGATCTGGACCCCTCCGGTGATCAGCACCCCCAACCCGGCGAGCACGCCGAGCAGCGCGGCGCCGAGCACCGGCAGCCCGGCGGCTCCGGTGATGACCCGCTCGGTGATCTTCGGAGCCGGAAGGTCGATGACAGGGCCGTCCTCGACGGCGGTGTGCGGTGTGGTCACGGGACCGGATCCCCCCTGTGCGATGTGCGCCGCGCGAGTGCTCGCGTCGGCTGTCAAAGTGATATCACTTTTATCGCACGGTGCGCCAGGGCCGATCCGGCCCCGACCCGGCTGCCGGTCCGGACGGTTGGTGGAATGTTGGGGCGTTGTTGCGGGCCGCTGTCAGCCTCGTGCCGTCCCCGTGTGACCGATCCGCAGCGAAGCAAGGGCCGGGCGTGCGCACCCAACGCCAGAGGCAGGACATGTGCAACCCGTATTCCTCCGACTCAGCCGCATCAGGGCGGCCCCGACAGTCTTCGCCATGCTGCTGACCGGCCTGACGTTCTCCGTGGGGCAGGCGTCGGCGGTGTCGGACCCTGTCGCGTTCCAGATCCAGAACAAGGCGACCGGCCTGTGCCTCCAGGCGACGACCAGTTGGGATCCGTACCAGGTCGAGGTCAACCCCTGCGGCAGCAGCGACGACCAGTACTTCGATGTCATGAACCACAACTGGTTCGACGACGTCGCCGTCAGCGGCGGCGGCTCCTGCCTGGCGACCGACACGCACGCCAACGTCCTGTCCGTGGCCTGCGGTCAGAGTGGCTACACGTTCTCCTGGCCGGTCCCCGGCGTCGACGGCCGGTGGACACCCATCGCCAGCCCCGCCGGCTGCTACCTCAAGCTCATCAACAACAAGACCCCTGCCTGCGTGCCGGGCGGCTCCGGGGACGACAACGCCCAGTGGCGCATGATCAGGCGGCACATCAGCCACCACAACGGCACGGAGGCGGGCAACGGCCGGGTGAAGTGGGCGGACTTCTGGGGCAAGGGCAAGGACGACTGCATCACCATCGGCCCCACCGGCGCGGTCACGGTCTGGCCGAACAACGGCGGTGTCACCGGCGACGGTTGGGACAACTGGGGGCAGATCGCCTCCGGCCTGACGACCGACGTCAGCCGGGTGCGCCTCGCCGACTTCACCGGCGACGGCAAGGCCGACTTCATCACCACCAACCCGAACGGTTCGGTCGGCGTCCACCGCAACGACGGCGGCGACGGCCACGGCGGCTGGACCAACCTCGGTCAGGTCGCCACCGGCGCCTGACATCCGTGACCGACGCCGGACTCCCATCGCCGGCGTCATGTGGGGGCTTCGGTCCGTCAGCCGAAGCCCCCACCCAGGAACGACCACCACATCACGTCATGGCGGGAACTTTGAAACGCGTCCTGTTGGCCGGGCGCGTGCGCCTCGCGGACTTCGAGGGGGACGGCAGGGCCGACTACGCCGTGATCGACCCCAGCGGCGCCGTACGGGTCCGGCTGAACCGCGGCGGTGACACCGGCGGCGGCTGGGCGCCCCTGGGCCAGGTCGCCACCGGCCTGACGGACGACCAGAAGCGCGGCCGGTTCGCGGACTTCGACGGCGGCGGAAACGCGGACTACATCCGCACCGACCCGCCGTCCAACGCCGCCACCGTCTACACCTGGAACGGCGGCGACGGCCACGGGAGCTGGACCGGCCTCGGCAGGTGGCCACCGGGATACCCACCGGCTGATCCCGCTCGAAGTGCGCCGCCCGGGGGAACTCCCGGGCGGCGCCGACGTGTTCACCGTCGTACGTCGCGGAGACGTTCGAGCCCGTCGAGGCTCTGCCGCACGTAGGCGGGAATGTTGTGGTCCCGGCTGAGCCCGGCCGCCTGCTCGAAGCAGGCCCGAGCCTGCGGGAGTTCGCCGAAGTGGGCGTGGGTGCGGCCGCTGATGATCAGGGTGTCGGCGACGCCGCTCATGTCCCCGAGGCGCCGGCGGATCGCCAGGGACTCGTCGAGCGCCGCGAAGGCGTCCCCCTGCCGACCGAGTCCCCGCAGGCAGTCGCCGAGGTTGGCCAGCGCCACGGCGACGTGCGTCAGGTTGCCACGGGCCCGACAGAGTACGAGGACCGAGCGGAAGTGCGTGTGCGCGGCTTCGAAGTTCCCGCTCCGCAGGTACGCCTGGGCCAGGGCCGCGAGCACCCCGGGCGCGCCCTCGTCCCCTCCGGCTTCCCGGTGGAGCTTCCAGGCCTGTTGTGCGTACGCCAGGGCTTGCCCGTACCGGCCCCGCTGGCTGAGGGCCGTGGACAGGTTCCCGAGGACGGTGGCCTTGCACAGGTCGTCGTCGTGGTCGTCGAAGACGGCGAGTGCGGCTTCGAGTGCCTCGATCGCCTCGTCGTTGCGGTAGGCCATGCCGTGCGACGCGCCGATCCGCCGCAGCGTCCAGGCCTGGCCGAGCAGGTCGTCACGCTCCTGGGCGGTCTTGAGGGCCACGGTCAGACAGGCGTCCCACTCGCCGGTCCACCAGAAGGTGTGCGCGTACCCCATGAGCCAGATCGCGAGTCGCCAGGTGAGATCGGGACGGGAGGAGTCCGCGGCCCGGCGGATCACCTCCTTGATGATGGGCAGTTCCTGCCGGCACCAGTCCAGGGCGTGCTGGGGGTCGCTGAAGGCGGGCACCGGGGCGGCGGGGGGTTCGGCGAGGCGCGGAGCCCCTCCCGGGCCGATCACCGTCCCGGCCGTCTCCAGGCCGACCGTGTACCAGACGCCCAGCCGCAGGGCTGCTGCCTCGCGCAGCCCGGCCGGCTCCTCCAGGAGGGCGCGCTCCGCGGCGAACTCGCCCAGCAGGTCGTGGAAGCGGTACCGCCACTGCTCCGGTGTCTGCACCAGGTGGACGTCCGCCAGCAGTTCCAGCAGGTCGGCGGTGAACTCCCGCGGGCGGTCCAGCAGGGCGGCCGCGGCGTCGACCCCCAGAGTGTGGCCCGCCCACAGGCCCAGCAGGCGGAAGGCCCGCGCGGCCTCGCGCTCCACGGGATCGTCGCTGTCGCGGATCGCCAGGTAGCTGGTGGTGAAGGTGGTGTCGACGGCCAGTCGCCCCACGGACAGGGCCCGTAGCCGTCCCCGGCTGTCGTTCAGGCGTTCGGCCAGGGCACCCAGCGACCAGGCCGGACGGGACGAGAGCCGGGCACCAGTGATCCGCAGCGCGAGCGGCAGCCCCGCGCAGGCGGCCAGCAGGCGGAACGCACCGTCGGGGTCCTGCCGGATCCGTTCGGGGCCGCAGAGCCTGGAGAGGAAGGCGCGCTGCTCCTCGACGTCATACGGGGCCAGGGACAGCCGGAGGCTCACCGGCAGGTCGGTGAGGGTGTTGCGGGTGGTGACGACGACCGCGCTCCGGCAGCCACCCGGCAGCAGCGGCGACACCTGGGCGGCGTCCCGGGCGTTGTCCAGCACCAGCAGGACCCGGCGGTCCGCCAGCACGGTGCGCAGCAAGGCCGCCCGGTCGTCGACGTGTTCGGGCAGCGGTCGAGCCGCTCCGCCCTGCTCGGCCGACCGGTCGTCCAGGGCTGCCAGGAGGACTCCGATCAGCTCGTGCGGGTCTCGGGCGGGCCCGGCCCCGAAGCCCCGCAGGTCCGCGTACAGCTGGCCGTCCGGGAAGAGGTGCTTCACGGCGTGGGCGGCTTGGACGGCGAGGGCGGTCTTGCCGATGCCGCCCATGCCCGAGACGACGGCCACCCGGGGCACGTCGTCGGCGGGTGAGGTGGCCAGCAGCTCGGTCAGAGCTCGTAGTTCGGCTCGACGGCCAGTGAAGTCGGCCAGCCCGGCGGGGAGTTGCGCCTGCACGCGGATCGCGGACGCGGGCGGCGCGATCGCCCCGGCCTCCTCGGGCTCGTCGGTCCCCCCGGCCCCCTCGGCCCCCTCGGTCTCGTCCGGCTCGTCGGCCTCGTCGCGCAGGACGCGCTCGTGGACCTTCCGGACGCCCGACCCGGGCTCGATGCCGAGTTCCTCGACCAGCGCACGACGCAGCCGCTGGTAGGCCGCCAGGGCCTCGGACCGCTGCCCGAGCCGGTGCAGGGCCAGCATCAGCTGGGCGTGGAAGGACTCGTGCAGCGGATGTTCACCCGTCAGCCTGGTCAACTCGGGCACCAGACCGCTGACCCGGCCGAGGCGCAGCTCCGCCTCGATCCGCCATTCCAGCGCTTGCAGCCGGGCCTCCTCCCACTGCCGGCGCGGCGCCTGCGCCTGCGGCAGGTCCGGCAGCTCGGCCAGCGGCACACCGCGCCACAGCGCGAGCGCCGCGACCGACTCCCGGCGTACCGAAGCCCAGTCCTCGCGCAGCAGCGCGTCACGGGCGCGCTGGACGCCCAGGTCGAAGAGGTGGGTGTCCAACTCGCCCTCGGCGACCTCCAGCAGGTAGCCCAACGGCGTCGAGCGCAGGCGGTCGCCGCGCCCGTCGTCGAGCTGAGTCCGCAGGCGGGCCAGCATGTTGTGCAGCGAGGCGTTCGCCGAGGCGGGCGGATGATCGCCCCAGAGGGCGGTCCTGAGGCGGTCCGGCGGGACGGGCCGGTTGGCCTCCAGCAGCAGGACGGCGAGCAGAGTACGCACCTTGACGCCGCCGACCGCCCGCTCCTGTCGGTCGATGCGGACGAGGAGCGATCCGAGCAGGCTGAAGTGCATGGCTGTTCCCCCGGTCCGATACACCGCGCTGCTTGTTCGAGCGCGGTGATCACGGCCAGCGTAGGGGAAGGGCGCTGCGGGCATTCAAGGATTTTCACCCGGGCCGCCGGGCCGCTCCAGGGGCCTCGCCCGGTCCCGGAAGGCCATGGCTCGGCGCCGAGCTCCGGGGGTTCCCCAACGCGGGTGAACCTTGGCGCGTCATCGCCACGAAGGGTGCTTGCGCGCGTACAATCAGTTCTCGACCGCGCCACAGAGGCCCGCCGGCCGACGGGCCGCACGGGGGTGGGAGAAGTGGGGCGGGTGGGACTCGAACCCACGACCAAGGGATTATGAGTCCCCTGCTCTAACCGGCTGAGCTACCGCCCCGGTTCGCCGCGCGCGCCGGTCGTCGACCCACGGCAGCAGCAGACGGCCCCGCGAGGCCGTCTCGGGCAGCATAGCCGGTCGATCACCCGTGGTGCGCGCCGGGGGCGCAGCCGGGTGCGCGAGGGCGTGCGCCGCCCCGGGCAGCGGAGCCCGGGTGGCGGCGGTGGGCCCCAGCAGGGCAGCCTGGGCTGATGACGAAGCGTGGGACGGCGGCGGCGGGGGCACTGGTGCTGGCGCTCGCGGCGGCGGGGTGCACCACCGCGGCACGTCCCGGCAGTGTCACCCCGACGGTCACCTCCGCACCGCCCACCAACACCACCGCGAACGCCCACGGCTGGAACAGGCAGCGCTTCAAGGGGGCGATCGGCAGGCACACCGGGGTGACCCGCACCGCCAAGCCCACCGTGCTGAACGGCCTGGTCGGCGCGGTGTTCACGCGCAACGCGGACGGCGACCACTTCTGCACCGCCAGCGTGGTGGACAGCGCCGGCCTCAATCTGATCGTCACCGCCGCGCACTGCGTCTGGGACCCGAAGATCGGCCAGCGCAGCGACCTGGTCTTCGTCCCCGGCTACCGCAACGGCGACACCCCGAGCGGCGTCTGGCCGCTGCTGGCCGTCACCGTGGACGACGGCTGGAAGGACCACGCCGACCCGGACATGGACGTCGCCTTCGCCGTCGTCCAGGCGCAGAACGGGCAACAGGTCCAACAGGTGCTCGGCGCCAACGAACTGGGCGTCAACCGCGGCTACCGGGTCCCGGTGCGGGTCACCGGCTACCCGGGCAGCAGCGACGTGCCGATCACCTGCTCCAACACCACCTCCGAGCAGAGCGCCACCCAACTGCGGATCGACTGCCCCGACTACACCGGCGGCACCAGCGGCAGCCCCTGGGTCACCGACTTCGACCCGGCCACTCGCACCGGCACCGTGGTCGGCGTGATCGGCGGCTACCAGGAGGGCGGGAACAGCCCGGACACCTCGTACAGCAGCTACTTCGGCGACCGGGTCCAGGCGCTCTACGACCGGGCCACCGGCTGAGCGGGCCGGGAGCGGGCGGGAGCGGGCGGGAGCGGGCCCGGAATCGAACACCGGCATTGGCGCCGCCGGGCACGGCCTGGTAGATCTTCCTCTCGAACGGCGGAACGCACGGCCCTGATGCCCGCCCCGAGGAAACGAGACGGAGCCCCGATGGCCCCCGGCCCGGTACCGCCCGCGCGCACGGCCGGAGCGACCGCACTGGCCGCCCTGCTGCTGGCCGCCGGCACCGCGTGCGGCGGTGGGCCGGGCGAGCCGCCGAGCGCCGAGATCGCCCAGCAGAGCGCGGCCCGCGACCGGATCGGCACCCTGTCCATCCACAACGCCCAGGGACCCCGCTCCTGCACCGCGAGCGTGGTGCACAGCCCCGGGCGCAACCTGCTGGTCACCGCCGCGCACTGCGTGCAGAACCAGCGGGTCGGGCTGCTGGACGGCCTGGTGTTCACCCCCGGCTACCGCAACGGGTACTCCCCGTACGGGACTTGGCAGGTGGAGTCGATCACCGTCGACCCGCGCTGGGCCTCCGACGACGACCCGGACTACGACGTGGCCTTCGTCACCCTCCACCCGGCCGACGGCCGGCAGGTCGAGGACGCGGTCGGCGGCAACCCGCTCGGCACCGGCAAGGGCGTCGGGCTGGCGGTCTCGGTGACCGGCTACCCCAACCAGAGCGACGAGCCGATCACCTGCTCGGTCCGGACCAGCGCGCAGAGCGCCACCCAGGAGCGCTTCGACTGCGGCGGCTACACCGACGGCACCAGCGGCAGCCCGTGGGTGACCGGCGACGGCACGGTGGTCGGTGTGATCGGCGGCTACCAGGAGGGCGGGGACACCCCGGGCACCTCGTACAGCGTCGCCTTCGACCAGCGGGTCGCCGACCTCTACCGGCGGGCGACCACCTGACCGCGGCCCCGGCCGGGGAGGGGAGTGACGCACCCGACACCGGCGCGGGCAACACGAAGGCCCCCCGGTCGTCCGAGGGGCCTTCGCTCTGAGCAGTCACCGAGCGGACCCGGTGCAGCTCCCCCAATTGGACTCGAACCAATAACCTGCCGATTAACAGTCGGCTGCTCTGCCAATTGAGCTATGGGGGATCGCTGTGCTGAACTTCCTTACCTGACACGGAAGTCGGGCTCCTAGGAGCACTCCTTCCGAGCTCCCCCAATTGGACTCGAACCAATAACCTGCCGATTAACAGTCGGCTGCTCTGCCAATTGAGCTATGGGGGATCGGCTTCCGCTTCGGCTCCCGTTCCCCGGGCTCCTCGGCGCTCGCTGCGGGACATACATTAGCGCACTCGGGGGGGTGGTCCGCCAATCGCTTTCCCCCGGCCGCCCCGGACCGCCGGTCCGGCGTGCCCCGCGCGCGCCGCCGGCGGCGCCCGGGGATGCTGGGGAGCGGGGGGCGGGTGCACCGCCCCCCCCACCCGGTTGGGGGGGGTGTTATTAAAAAAAAACATCCCCCCCCAACGTTGCGAAAAAGGGTTTACGTGGTTGTGGTGGAGGATGG